>NZ_JBEPLH010000014.1:0-230309 GCF_040545135.1 Burkholderia sp. 572
GTGTGACGCGACTGCGCCAGCAGCTCTGGCCAGGTGCTCGCCATGCCATGCAGTTTGAGCCCCTTGAGCTGGGCGGCGATGTCGTTAGACATGACGGTCCTCCGGTGGGTTGGCGCGCAGGGTTTCGTAGCGGCTCACGTCGGCAGCCGGCTCTTCGGTAAGCTGGAGTTTCGTCGTCGCGAGGTTGGTACTCGTGGTGGGTGCCTTCAACCGGCTCAGCACGTTCAGAACGTGCTCCCCACTGGGGCGTCCCGAGTCCAGCGCTGCCTGCACGGCAAGCAGCACGGCATCGAGTCCGTGTTCGCGCACCGCGGCGAGCACCTGCGTCATGATGCGATCACCTCCCGGGTGCTTCAGTAGGTGCCGCTGCAACTGCTGCAGCGGCTGTGGCATCGTGACGAACGGAGCACCGTTGCGCAACGCGCCGGGTTTGCGCTCGACCAGCGTGATGTAATGGCGCCAGTCGTAGAAGGTCATGTGCCGCTCGAAGCTGCGTTCGTGGCGTGCGATCTCCTGGGCGTCGGCGACGACGCTGAGATATGCCGGATAGCAGCGCACGCTCACCAGCTGGTTCGTGTACTCGGTGGGCACGCTGTAGCGGTTGCGCTGGAAGTGGATGAGGCTGGTCGACGACACCCGCAGCGTCTGCTCGACATAGCCGTCGAACGGGCGTGGATTGGGCATCAGCCTGGTGCGCTCGTCCTGCAGCACGTCCTCGACCGTCAGCTCGGGCCACTGCGGGTGCCGCATCTGCCAGGCCTGACGACACTGGCCCGCGACCCATTCGTTCAGAATCTCCAGCGTTTCCCAGCGTCGTAGCGCAGCCTCGTGCCAGATCTGGCGGCGCCGGTCCTGCACGTTCTTCTCAACGATGCCCTTCTCCCAGCCGGCGGCACGGTTGCAGAATTCCGGCTCGAACAGGTAATGGCCGCACATTGCCTCGAAGCGAGCGTTGACCGCGCGCTCCTTGCCGCGGCCGACCTTGTCCACGGCGGTCTTCATGTTGTCGTAGATGCCGCGGCGCGGAACGCCGCCAAACGCGGCGAATGCGCGGGCGTGCGCATCGAACAGCATCTCGTGACTCTGGGTCGGATAGGCGACCAGCCAGAACGCCCGGCTGGCATTGAGCTTGACGTGGGCGACCTCCAGGCGTCGCCGCAACCCGCCGATGAAGGCGTATTCGCAGCTCCAGTCAAACTGAAATGCTTCGCCGGGTTCGAAGGCCAGCGGTACATAGGCCTTCCTGCGCGGGGCTTCAGCCTGCTCCTCGTGCCAGCGTCTCACGAAGGCGCTGACGCGGCCGTAGCTGCCGGCGTAGCCCTCGCCGCGGATGGCCTCGAACATGAACCGGGCCGTGCGCCGGTCACGCTTCGGGCGATGGCTGTCCGCCCGCAGCCAGCCCGTCAGCTGCGCGGCCCACTCGTCGACGACGCTCGAGCTGACGCGCTTCGGGTACTTCGGCTCAACCGCATCCGTTTGCCGAAGCCAGCTGCGCACCGTGTTCCGGGACAGGCCCGTGCGCCTGGCAATCTCGCGCAGCGGGACCTTCTCGCGGAAATACATCCGCCTGATCTTGGCCAATATGCCCACCGTGATCACCTCTGTATCCCCTGCTCAAAGATTGAGCAGGGCATTCAATCACGTGGGTCAAAATTCGATGAAAATTACTGCCTCAGGTGGGTCAGTTCTGCGTGGACATCAACAACGCTGAGGCACTGTGGCAACGGTGGTGTCAGTTGGAGACCTTGCTGGCGGCAGAACTCGTACGCAAGCCCAAACATCAAAAACCGCAACTGCAGGAACAGTGGCGGGAAGAAATGCGGCAACTGGAACGGGAGCTTGGGCTTTAAGGCGTATGTGACGGGTACGGTTCGCAGCAGCGCGGCGACGTCTGACTGGCTATAGGCAGAGACTGGTGCGGTGCCTCTTGGTGCCGCCCGCCGCCAGTATCCTGCGATTCCACACCCGCTTCACGTTCTGATCGAACGAATGGCCGATATCGAAAAGCTCGAGTGTCGCTTTCGGGTCGACCACGGTCAACCAGCTCCGACCAGCCGCCCAAGACCAATCGCTCGACGCCACGTGCCAGTCTGTTGATAATCAGGACATGATCCGCCGACGCAAGGCGTCAGTGCTAACCCAAACAATCGCGATCGACACGTCTTTTGCGCATTTCTTGCCGGAGTTACTTGTGTACATCGATGTACCCCGCGGTCTCGTGTTCTTCGACCAAACTGACGCTTTCCTTCCCGAGCCGGCGTTAGTGCAATACGACCGTGATTCGAAAACGATTACATCGATCGCCGGCGCGCAGACGGACGATACGGTATGTGATGTATCGCGCGATGGCCGTCGCCTTGCATTGGCATCGGCGTCGTGGATAGTCGCACGCAATACCAACCGCAGCCGCTTGACCGTAGTTGCCGATGGCGCCGTCCTGCATCAGACCGACAAGTTTCTGTCGTTCTGGACGCGCCTGGATCCGTCCGGGCGCTATGCGCTGGTAAGCGCCTTCAAGAGCAATGACAAAGGCCGTCCGGTGGTGATCGATCTGGACACCGGCGAGCATGGCGATCCTGTCGCGCGTGATTTCGATGCACGTTTCGGCGATGTGGATCCGATCGACGGACTCCTTTGGGCTCCAGACGAACGAACCAGGAATTCGGTGCTGACCGTGAATTGCCGCAGCGGCGAAATCAATAAGGTCAACCTCCCGGCGGGCGGCAAGATCAAGCGCCTGCGCTTTGCGCGCGATGGGTCGGTCATGTTCGTCGCGAGCGATACCAATCAATTGCTGTGCTGCGACCGGGATGGCTCGGTGGCATGGTCGCGCGATATTGGTGAATTTGGCGAGGTTCGCTCGGCCAACATCCTGTTTAACGAGAGTGGCAGCCATTTGTGCTTACCCTTGCCGGAAACGGCACGCTGCAATTGGGGCGAGGATCTGGTGATCGACGCACATACCGGTGCGGTCGAACATGCCATTCAACGTCACCGTGGGCCGCCCGCGCGACTGGCAGCAGATTGGTTCGGCGACCGGCTGCTGACGCATGGCGGTGAAATCGTCGATTTTTATACCGGCAAGGTGACGGACATGCTGTCGTTCAAAAGCGGCAGTAGCGCGATCGCGGGAAACCTCGGCTGCTGACATATCGATACCCCACCGCCTCACTCGGTCAGCAACTCAACACCGCGACGCGACGAGATCCCGGCCAGCTGTTCAGCAGGCTGCGGCCGCGCGAACAGAAACCCCTGCACCTGGTGGCAGCCGATTTCCTGCAGGAACGCGAGCTGCTTCTCCGTCTCGACGCCCTCCATCACGACATCGAGCCCCAGCGCGCGCCCCATCGCAACGATCGCGCGCACGATTGCATCATCCGTGCTGCCCGAACCGCAGTCCGTCAGGAACGACCGATCGATCTTCAGCGTATCGACGGGCAGATCCTTCAGGTACACCAGCGACGAATAGCCCGTACCGAAATCGTCGATCGCCAGGCTGATCCCCCGTGTCGCCAGTTCGCGCAGCAGGATGCCGATTTCCTCGCGGGTGTTCATCGCCATGCTTTCGAGCAACTCGAGCTGCAGGCATTCGGCCGGCAACGCGGTTTCGCTGAGGATGGTCGTCAGGTCGCTGAGGAAATGGTCGGTAAAGCACTGCCGCGCCGACACGTTCACCGACACCCGCCCGAACTCGAAACCCTCGTCGAGCCAGCGGCGCGCCTGTCGGCAGGCTTCGCGCAGCACCCACCGGCCGATCGGGACGATCAGCGCCGACCGCTCAGCCAGCCCGATGAAGTCGCCCGGCGGCACCAGGCCCTTGCGTGGATGCAGCCAGCGCAGCAGCGCCTCCACGCCGACGATCCGGCCGCTGGCCAGATCGTATTGCGGCTGGTAGAACAGCCGGAATTCGTTCTGCTCGAGCGCGCGGTGCAGCTCGCCGAGCGTCTCCAGCTGCTCCATCGCCGACGACGTCATCTTGCTCTCGAAGAACTGGAACACGTTCCTGCCGCGGCTCTTCGCGCCATACATCGCCTGGTCCGCGAGCAGGATCAGGTGCTCCGCCTCGGTGCCGTCGTCCGGATAGATGCTGATGCCGATGCTCGGCGTCACGAAGATCTCGCGACCGCCGACATCGATCGCCCGCGCCACTTCGTCCAGCAGCTTGCGTGCAACGCGCCCGACGTCGCGAACATCGTCGAATTCCTCGAGCACGAGCGCGAATTCGTCACCGCCCATGCGCGCCACCGTGTCGTTCGCGCGCACCGACGCGACGATGCGCTCCGCGACCTGCTTCAGCACCTCGTCGCCGGCGTTGTGGCCGAGCGTATCGTTGACCAGCTTGAAGCGGTCGAGATCGAGGTACATCACCGCGACCTTGCGACCGAGCCGCTTCGCGTGAGCGATCGCGTGCGCGAGCCGCTCCTCGAACAGCGCCCGGTTCGCGAGATCGGTGAGCACGTCGTGCGTGGCGAGATAGCCCAGCCGCTCCTCCGCCTGACGCCGTTGCGTGATGTCGGAGAAGATCGCCGCATAGTGCGAGATCTCGTCATCGTTGTCGCGAATGCTGGTGATCGTCAGGTATTCCAGAAACAGCTCGCCGGTCTTGCGGCGATTCCAGATTTCGCCTTGCCAGTGGCCATCGGTCGTCAGCGAATGCCACAGCTGCTTGTAGAAATCCGGCGTCTGGCGCCCGGAACTCAGCAGGCCCGGGTTGCGCCCGATCACTTCGTCCGCGGTGTACCCGGTCAGGCGCGTGAACGCCTGGTTGACGCGCTCGATCCTCGCGTGCCGATCGGTGACCATGATGCCTTCGAGCGCCGATTCGAACACCCGATCCGCCATGCGCAGGTTGAAGCGCGCGAGACCCAGCGCTTCGTCGCGCTCGCGCACGGCACTGCGCAACTCGTTCGCGTATTCATGCTCGATACTCTGCAGCACGTCCGCGAAACAGAGCAGCCCGGTCAGCCTGCCCGCCTCGTCCCGAATGCCGACGTGCCGCATATTGTGCTCAGTCATGAAGCGCTGTGCTGTATACAAACTCTGCTTCGCGCTCAGCATCTGCAGCGGCTTGCTCGCGTAGACCCCGACCGCGCCCTGGGACGCGCCTTCCGCCAGGAGCCGGACGATGTCCCGCTCGGTCAGGATGCCGTGCTCGCCGTCGTCGTAGCCGACCAGGATCGCATCGATTCGTTGCGTGCGCATCTGCGTGACAACGTCGTGCAGCGCGACCTGCTCGGACACCACGACGGGCGGATGGACGCGGATCGATTCGATCGGTTTCAGGTGCAGGAAGAACTCCGGCCCCTGGTTCACGACGACGTCGGTCTGCGTCAGCACGCCGATCGCGGCGTTGTCGCGGACCACCACGAAGTGCCGGACGCCCGACTGCTTGAACTTCATCGCGGCCTCACCCAGCGGCGTGTTGGCCTCGAGCGTCAGCACCGGATGGCTCATTACCTCGCTGACCGGCCGATCGAGCCCGTGCGGATCGTCGCCGGCCGACAGTGCATCGCGCTCGGTCCAGATCCCGACGACCTGTTCATCCTCCATCACGACGATCGAGCTGCAACGCTCGATGAACATGCGTCGCGCGACCTCCCGCACCGGCGTGGCGGGCGTGCAGGACAGAATCTGACGCGCGACGAGGCGCGCAATCGGAACATCGTAGCTGCTCGGATACATTCTCTAACCAAGACGAAAAGCCCACGCCGGCGCGCTTCGATCCGGCAACCTTCAGGCCCGCCCGCGGCGACAGGCGCGGTGCGATCTCGCTTGCCTCGAATGGTTGCGTACTCATCGAACTCGCAGACGGGGCATTGACCCATCGTGTGAGGCGTCGCGGCGGCGAGCGTGGCACATGAGCCGCGACGTCGCATTTGACGATCCCTTGTCCAGCGGGTTCAGACGCCGGAGCGCCGCCCACTCGGAGGCAGCCGCCCTGAGTTAACGACAGATTCTTGGAAGAGTTGAGTGCCATGACGACATTCGTGCTGCGCGCCGGCAAGTCGAGCGGCTGCGGGACGGGTGAACCGTCAATGCGGCCGAGACACCCCCCGGCTTCAGCAGGGCTTTTTGTTACACGCGGGTGACAAGGCGTCGCATGGACCGGCGGCGGCGCTCATGGCGGGATGGAAGCCGTCCACGGCTGCCGTGAAGTCCGGGCGATTCGCGGACGAGACTCGAGATCGGGCGGCCAGCTGCGCCCCGGCCGCTTGCGGCCGTCTGACACGAGCGCTCGAATGGTTGACGATCCGAGCGCTCATGGTCATGTGGAACCACCGGAATGCTGCCAGCCCGGCGTAGTGCGTCCACTACTCCGGGCTTCCGGGCCTGCAATTTGAAGATCAGAAGCTATGGTGCATGCCGATGTTGACCTGAACCTGGTTACCGCCCGATGAGGTGTTGCCAAAGTCGGCAGCCGAAGCCTGAGCGCCCTGGGCATGGACGTAGGCGCCCACGGCGTAAACCGACGTGCGCTTCGACAGCGCGTACATGGCACCGAGCGACGCCTGGTTGATCGAAGCCATCGTGCGGCCTTCGGCAGCCTGGCTGGGCGTGGCTGCGGAACCGTAGACATACGTGTACCCGGTGGCCAGCGACAACGCCGGGGTGACCTGGTACTGCAGGAGCGCACCCAGCACGTTGAAGTGGATCGACGGCTGGCCATTGTTGCCTTGATACTGCGCGTTCGAGTACCGCAAGCCCGCCGTGTACGGACCGATCTGGTATTGAGTTGCGATCTGGGCGATGCCCGCGCTCTTGAACGCATTGCCACCGTTATAACCCGAGCTCGGATAGCCCAGCGCGGTACCGAAACCCGGTTGTGCCGTTGCGTTCTGCCACCCGTTCTCACCCTGGTTGGCCGCGCGGAAGTAACCGCCGGCGACGGTCAGGCCGCCTTGAGCGTAGTTCGCCGCCACCGACCACGATTGCCCCGAACCCATCGCACCGGCAACACCGCCGAACGAGTACGCGCCTTCAGCCTGGAAGCCGTTGATGACCGGCGAAATGTACTTCACGGCGCTGTTCTGGTTCGTCGTGTTGTCGTTGTTGTCGACGTCGCCCGGGGTCGAGAATGTCGACGCTGAAATGGCGTCGCCCGTCAGGCCCTGCACCATTTCCGTTACGGCATCGAGCTGGCGCCCCATGCGCAGCGTACCGTACCGATCGGAAGCAATGCCGACGTAGGCCTGGCGGTTGAACAACGAACGCGTGGCACCAATCGGCCCCTGGCCGTTTATGCCGCCCGTACCGATATTGAAACCGTTTTCGATCTTGAATACCGCCTTGAGGCCGCCGCCGAGGTCTTCATCCCCCTTGAGGCCCCACTTGTTCGAACCTACGGCGCCCCCGTCGAGGCCGAACCGCTTGTGGCCATTGATGTTCGAGGTGTAGCCGATACCCGAATCGAGCATGCCGTACAGGGTGACCGACGACTGCGCCATTGCTGCCGAAGATGCGGCGAATGCGGCAACAGCGATAACGCTGACGTTGATGTTTTTGTTTTTCATCTGTATTTCACTGTCAGGAGTGGTTTTGGGATTGTTTGAAACGGGTTGTGTCGTATTCGAATGCAGATGACGGCGCACGGCCTGCGCGTCGTCTCGGCCGCAACGGCCAACGTCATATTCGCCAAATCGGCATAATCAAATCAATCATTTCGTCATCCTCAAAATTGCATGCGGAGAGGTACCACGCATCTCGACCTGTCCGGCACTCTTTCGATTAGACCGATCGCGGCGCCCCTACCTGGATCAAAGCCGCTTCCTTGCTTCCGTTGTCGCTCCGGCCATACGGCACCGTGAATCGAGAATGTGCCGGGTCGCCTGTTTGCTGCATCGATACCTTGCCTTCCAGCTCCGGCGAAACTTCACCGTCGATCACGCGAAGAAACTTGCCCCCTGCGCGGTGATTTCCGGGCGCGCCTTGGCCACGAGCGCGCACTAGAGGATTCATTCGAACTGACATCCTCCCGCCGTATTCATGATCCGGCGAACCGATGTGCCGAATCCGCGAAGCCGGATAACTCGAGCGGATCACCGCGCGCGGCCGAACGTTCCCCGATGGCATTTCGGAGCAGTCCGGCGGCGTCACGTCCAGCGCCCGTGCAATGCCCGCGAGCAAGGCCGGCGATGACGAAACCGGATCACGCTCCACCTGCTACAAAAGACCGTCTGGAAGTACCGGCCGCCATTGCAGGCTGCTTGAGCGTCCGGTTCAACCGCTGGCGAAGTACGCGAACCTATTCGCCGGGCACCAACGTGGCCGGATCGCGCTTAGCGAGTGCGAAAGACCATATCAGGAACATAATTTTGCGTCAAAAATTGTTTGATATAAGTTAATCTGGTTTGATAACGTTGCGCCATGCCGGACTTACCCTTATAGGAACTGGCCCGAGGACACCGCGTCAGCAAGATCCGCGCCGTGACGCTGATCCACGATCAGACGAAAACCCGGTGTCGAACGGGAGCGCTTACGCGCTGACGGCAGACGCTCCCTATCCGACGTCGGGCCGGGGCCAAAATGGCAGCGGTAAGCGAGGTATCCTGGCTCGCATCGCAGGGCACCAACCCGTTGAGACTGAAGCAGCGCGCCGTTCTCTCGAAGTGCTCGTTGCCGTCGAGGTTTCCGTCGCTTCCGCATCTGCTGCCCGGGCCTTGATGATTCCGTGACCGCGTACGACTCCTTTCCAGAAATGCGCCCCGCTGCTTCCGGTACCTGAATGAATTCATGCCCCGTTCGACTCCGTGAGCACGTGCCGTCCGACATCGAGCGATTTTGCGAATTGCAGATGAGCTCGCAAGTGGCCCGCTACGTGTCGTGGCTCCCGCGAACGAGAGCGCAATGTGAACATGCGTTGGCGGACGAGATCGCACAGCAACGATCCGCGGAGCGGATACGCTTCTTCTACGCGGTTGAATGTCAGCACGTGAAGGGAATGATCGGGAGTGTCGGCTACACGATCCGCGACTCCGTTTCGGCTGATTGTGGCTGGTTTTTATTGCCTGACTTTTGGGGAAAGGGCTACGCGGCTCATGCGATTCGTGCGCTGCTCGTTCTCGCGTTCGGCTCGGGCAGGATGACGAGCATGACGGCGTCATGCGCTATCGAGAATCGAGCCTCTCTTCGCGTCGCCGAAAAATGCGGGTTTCGCCTGATAGCCACGACAGGTGATCGATGCACCTTCGAAATCCACAAGGAAGAAGTCAATCGCCACAGCGTGAAGATGTGAACCTCTTGGTGACTTTGTAACCGCCAATCACGTGGCATCCGTGCTTACGATGAAATATCAAATAATTCCACAGTCGATTGATATTGATTCTGCACGCAATGAATTTATTCATACTTTCCCCGCATTCAAGGATGCAATTTTCATGTGCAAGCTTTGCTCATTGAATAATCTTCCCGAAAAGAGACGGTATAAGACAGAATCGACGGCTCGCGACTGCGGACGTTGAAAATTTGTCAAAGCAGCGGCCTTCCCGGTGCACATGGTTCACATCACATTTGGTCTTTTGAGGGCGACATGGATGGAATAGCCAAGGCACTTGTACTGGCCGTGAGGTACATCGATCAGCGGAGTAACTTGCACGCCGAGGACGACGACGTCAACGCGCTTGAGGAGATCGCAGCGGCACTTGCAGTTGCATCGACAACAGAGCAGGATGCCTTTGCCAGGATGGCAACGTCGCTTGGCTTCCCTGAGCTAGTGGAGCAACTCGGCCTGGATTCGCCGCGATGACCGCCTTGCGAGCCCGACATTTCATCTGAGCCAACATCAAGGGCTGCGTGGTTCAGCGCGACGGGCGGCGTTTTCGGGGTGACCGGCGGCCGCTTTGGCGCATTCCCGCTGACCGCATCAGGCGGCAGTCAGCCAGCCAAAAAGCGACAGTCGACCATTGTGTCAAGATTGATAACACTGCGAACCATTCCAACCAAGGCAAAAAAATGATGACTTCCGGCGACGGCCTGACCAGTCCCGCGCGGCTCCTGCGACTCGCCTCATGGGTAATCGCGATCATCTTCGCCGTCTTTCTGAACATGCTCGGCAGTCTCGTGATCCGCGACATGGCGTTTGCCCCGACAGGCGGCCCGCCCGTCATCGAGCAATTCGCCGATGCGCCGACGAAAGCGCGACTGGACGCAGCGCGGCGCAATCTGCAGGCGCAGCACAACGCCCTTGCGGACAAGGCCGACACCATGGAGGTCGCGCGCAGCCGAGCCGCGAAGGAGTATGCGACCGAGAAGGAAAGTTTCCGCAACTGGCTGGCAACGCGCTCGGTGACCGGCGACAGTGCAAGGGATCCCGACATTCTGGCGAGAACTCGCAAGCTGGATTCGCTCCAGGCCGTGGTGGTCAACTGGCAGCATCAGATCGATGCGATCAACGACCAGCAACGGGCGCTGGCATCGCAGCAGACCCAAGTAGACACGCAAATCGCCGAAGCGGACGCAGCAGCCGAACAGCGCTTCGACGAAGCGACACGGCACTACGAGCTGCAAGTGTTCGGGCTGCGGCTTGCGCTGACGCTGCCGATACTGCTGGTTGCGATCTGGTCGTTCATACGCTATCGCAAGGTACGCTACTGGCCTTTCGTGTACGGTTTTGGCCTGTTTGCACTGAGCGCGTTCTTCATTGAACTGGTCCCGTACTTGCCGAATTTCGGCGGTTATGTCCGGGTCCTGGTGGGCATTGCGCTCACGGTGTTCGCCGGCCTTTACATGATGAAGGCCTTTCAGCGCTATGCCGAACGCAAACGGCTCGAATTGCAGCAGGATCAGGGAGAACGCGCGCGCACGATCGGCTACGAAAAAGCCGTTCGTTCGCTCGAAAAAAAGCGCTGCCCGTCATGCGACAAACAATGGAATCTCGGCGGCGACGACTCCACGTTCTGCGTGCATTGCGGATTACGACTCTTCAATGTCTGCGAATGCGGCGGCCGGAATTTCTTCTTCTTCCCGCATTGCCATCAATGCGGTGCGGCTCAGGGAAATGAGGTGCCGGCGTCGTCCGACTGACAACTGGTGTCGGCGTACGGCGGCTGTGGAGCGTTGTCGATAGCCTTCAGCGGATCGGGTCGGGTCAGTCGCGGAACCAGGCAGCGACCGGGTTCGGCGGCGGATTCAAAAGGTCGTCCGGCACGGGCCGCTCGATCGTTCACAATCCTCGACCCGTCGCCCTCGCTCGTTGAATCCGCAACCATCCGCGAACGCCGCCGATGCCGTCACGCGTGCGTTTCAGCGACAGCTTCGCCCGGCTTCACTGCCATTCGCCGGGATGACAGACCACCCAACCCGGATGATAGCTATCCATGTCCGTGTGCCCCCAGCACCAGCCGTGCTGGCGAATGGTTTTCATCATCAGCTCGCGTTGTGCGCACGCACTGCCCGGAGCATATTGCCCGTCAGGCAATAGTTTCGGTGCCGCGCCGTTCCTGCATTGGCCATCAACCGCTTCTTCCTGACGCATCAACTCCTGGACAGCGGGTGGAACGGTGCGGGCCAGCGTGGCCTTGTATTCGATGCAGGCGGCCGCCTTGGGGTCGTTGGATTTGCCGGCACATCGGGACTGGAGCTTGTCGATGTTTCTCGACACTTCCGGCGGATACGTTTCGGCGTGCGCCGCTGCAACACATCCCGCCAGCAACAGGCTGGCGGCGGCAAGAGATCTGATCAAAATCATTTCGTGAAGGACACGATGCATCGGGTAGCCCAGGAACCGGCGAATTATGGCACGTGCGCGTTTTCAACGACTCGCCGGGCAACGGTGTCCGGACATCCACCGGCGACGCAACGGGACACTCACGAACACGGCCGGCGCCCCGCGGATTGCTCCAGTCGCGCGAGGTAAGCATCGCCCCATTGCTTCATCGCCTCGAGCACCGGGGCGAGCGTTCTGCCGAATTCGGTCAACGTGTATTCGACGCGGGGCGGGACCTCGGCAAAAACCGTACGGGTCACGATGCCGTCCGATTCGAGCTCGCGAAGCTGCAACGTCAACGAGCGCTGGGTCACCGCTCCGATCAAGCCGCGCAACTCGCCGAACCTTTTGGTACCGCCCAGCAGATAGTGCACGATCAGCGGCTTCCATTTCCCTCCCGCGACATCGACCGTCGCGGCGACCGAGCACGGATACGTGCTAACCGAAGATGTCATGCCGGCTCCCAATAGGATAATTTCTTTCCCTATATATCAAAGACGTGCCTTCTTGTGCAAAAGCGGTCGACCGCCGATAGTCCCGGCATCGTTACATCGGCCGCCGATAACCGGCGACCGGACTCATTCAAGGGATCAGATCGATGAAGGCCGCTTATTACGAACGTCAGGGCAACGCTTCGGAAGTGTTGAGGCTCGGAGATTTTCCGGTTCCGCAACCGGGTCCGGGCGAAGTCCGGGTGCGCATCCACGCATCGGGCCTGAATCCCAGCGATATCAAGGCGCGTACCGGCTTCTCCGGCCCTTCCGCATTTCCGATGGTCATTCCGCATCAAGACGGTGCAGGCGTGATCGACGCGGTCGGTGCCGGCGTCACGCCGACACGGACTGGCGAACGGGTATGGCTGTTCGAAGCGCAATATCGCCGCCCGTTCGGCACGGCCGCGGAATATGCGGTCGTTCCGGAAGCACAGGCCGTTCCTTTGCCCGACAACGTTTCGTTCGAGGTCGGCGCCTGCCTGGGCATTCCGGCACTCACGGCCCATCGATGTCTCTTCTCGGACGGCGACATCAAGGGTCGCGCGATACTCGTCCAGGGCGGCGCGGGAGCAGTCGGAACCGCGGCAATCCTGCTTGCAAAATGGGCCGGCGCGTGGGTCGCGACCACCGTTTCAACGCCCGCGCAGGCAGACGCCGCACGGCGTGCGGGTGCAGACCTCGTGATCAATCGACGGCTGCAGGATGTGGTCGCGATCGTGAAATCGGCAACACGGCAGCGGGGAGTCGATCGTATCGTGGAAGTCAGTCTGCAAGACAACCTCGGCATCGATATGCGCTGCCTCGCCAACAGCGGCATCATCAGTTCGTACGCCGTAGGATCCGCTGCCGATCAGGTTCCGCTTCCCCTGCTCGACGCCATGATCGCAGGCTGCACATTCCGGTTCGTCTACATTTACACCGTTCCGGCGGCCGCCAAGTCCGCAGCCGTTTCGGCGATCTGCCGATGCCTCGAGGACGGCGCCTATGTGCCGACCATAGGCATGCAGGTCGCGCTCGACGCCATCGTTGAAGCCCACCAGGCTCAGGAATCTGGCCAGGTTATCGGCAAGATCATCGTCAGGCCACCGCTCGTCCGGTCGCATGAGCCGGCGGACGTTCAGCCGAATGATTGATCACCGCAAGGACGTGTCGGCAAGCCAGCGTCCCCGCATTCGCAAGCCGGGTCGCCTCCGGCGAAGGACGTCCGGGATTCGTGAGGCCCCCTGCCGCGAGATCGAATCGACGAAGCTCATGTTCGAACGTGTCGTGGTCAGCGTCATGAAGCCCCCTCGAGAATGACGAAGGTCCCGGTTGCCGCGCCGGCGCGAAGTGCCTTGGCCGTCTGGTATTCGGGGCTCTCATAAAAACGCCTGGCCTCGGCGAACGAATCGAACTCGAGGACCACATGCCGCTCATGGGCATCGCCTTCGAGGTTTTCATACTGCCCCCAGGCCGCAATGACCTTGGGGCCGAAAGTCTTGATTGCATCACCCGCGGCTTCTGCATAAGCAGCATAGGCGGCCGGGTCCGAAACGCTGACGTGTGCGACTAGATAACCCTTCGGCATGTCGATCTCTCTTTGGTAATGGGAACACGCGATTCAACGCGGGGCGGCGATCTTCAACGACTTGCGTCGCCTGGATTGAGGTGCGATAGCCGGTTCTATTCCGACGCGACGCGCCGGAAAGGTTGAGGGCGCCTGCCCGCCTCCTGACGCTCGATCATCCAGCCGGGATAGCTGGCCGGCAAAGCACTCACGGCATCGAGACGCGCAAGCTCGGTCTCGGTCAGGACGACGTCGACCGCGCCGATATTGTCTTCGAGCTGTTCGATCCGTTTGGCGCCGACAATCACGCTTGTGACATGCGGCCTCGCAAGTAGCCACGCGAGCGCGATCCGGGCGACCGAGACATCGTGCGCATCGGCGATGGTGCGCATCTCTGCAACGCACGGCCAGGCTCGATCAAGATCGACCGGCGGAAAATCGAAATGATTGCGCCGCGAACCGCTGTCGTTCGACGTACCGGGACCGAACTTCCCCGACAGCAACCCGCCGGCGAGAGGCGACCAGACGAGCAGCCCCATCTGCTCCTCGACGACGAGTGGCACCAGCTCGCGCTCGACGTCACGTCCGGCGATCGAATAGTAGGCCTGGAGCGTCTCGAAGCGCGTGGCGCGAAGCGCCGCACTCAGCCCGAGCGCCTTGCCGATCCTGCCCGCGCGCCAATTCGACACGCCGACATATCGGACCAGCCCCTGCCGCGTGAGATCGTCGAGATCGGCGTGACGGGATCGTTGGCGTGAATCTGGTACAGATCGATATGGTCGACCTGAAGCCGTTCCAGGCTTCTCTGCACGGAATCCATGATGTGGCCGCGCGACGCCCCCTGTTCGTTGGGCTTCCGGCCCATCACGCCGGCCGTCTTGGTCGCGAGCACGATCTCGCTGCGCGGCACGCCGATGTCCCGGAGGGCCTGCCCGACGATGCGTTCGGACTGGCCAAAGGAGTAAATGTCGGCGGTATCGATGAAATTGATTCCGTCGGCAAGCGCGCGGGCGATCAGCTGGTTCGCCTCGTCCTGTTCGACGGCGCCGATCGCCTTCCACATGCCGGCATCGGCGTTGCCGCCCAGCGTCATCGTGCCGAGGCACAACTCGGAAACGTACAGGCCGGTGCGGCCAAGTTGCTTGTATTTCATCACCCTTCCCTTCAAACGTAGCTGGATGGCATGCGGCGGCGTCCGTTCCGTTGCGTCACGTCCCGTCGCGCATGCCGGGATTTCAGTTGCCTCGAGGTGTTCCGGACCGAAACTGTCCGGCGATCGTCGCGACGCGCATGCCATGGCGGCGTGCCGTCTCGAGGTCGCCCGGTGACATTTCCTCGGGCGACGCATCGGCAGGCGTTTGCGCCATCGGCCCGATATAGGCGCCCATGCGATTCAGGTCGTCACGCATCGAGGCTTTCACGTTCGCCGGCTTGATGTCCATGCTGACCCAGATGCCACCGTGCTGCCCGGCGAGCAGGAAGAAGTATTCGAGCGTGTTGAGCTTGTCGCCGTTGATACTTGCGCTGTTGGTGAAGCCGCCAAAGATCTTGTTCCGCCATCCGCCTTCGAACCAGACCTTCGAGGATGCGTCGGCAAACTTCTTGAACTGCCAGCTCGGGCCGCCCATGTAGGTCGGCGAGCCGAACAGGATCGCGTCCGCGCCGGCGAGCGTTTCCCAGGCATCCGCTGGAATGTTTCCCTCGCTGTCGATCGCGACGAGCACGGCGCGGGCGCCTTCGGCGACAGCGCTTGCCATGCGCTCGGTATGCCCGTAGCCGGAGTGAAATACGACGACCGTGTTGACCGGAGCGACGTGTGGTGTCATTGGGTGCTTCCTTTCGTTCAGGTTGTCCGCCGTGGACGACATGGGAAGCCACTCTACCGAGCCGCAACTGAGTTATAAACGATGACAAATTGAACGTTCTGTTACTCCCTGGGTGAACAATGCAAAACCTCGACGCGCTTTTGATCTTTGCCCGTGTCGCCGAAATGACGAGCTTCACGCGCGCGGCCGAAAGCCTCGGTATCCAGAAGGGACGTGTGTCGATGGTGATCCGTGAACTCGAGCGGGACGTGGGCGTTGCGCTCCTGCACCGGACCACGAGGCGCGTTCAGCTGACTGAAGACGGGCGCGCCTTTTATTCACGCGCGCGCGACCTGCTGGCCGAAGTACAGGAATTGCAATCGATGTTCTCCGGCAACGGCACACCGTTGCGGGGAAGGCTGCGTGTCGACATGCCCACCGAGCTGGCACGCAGCGTCGTGATTCCCGCACTCCCGCAACTGATGGCGGCGCATCCGGAACTGGAACTGGAACTTTCGAGCACCGATCGGCGTGTCGATCTCGTCCAGGAAGGATTCGACTGCGTGATCCGGCTCGGGCCGATCGTCGACGAGACGCTGATTGCACGGCCGCTGGGAAAACTGCGGATGACCAATGCGGCGAGCCCGAGCTATCTGGCGCGGTACGGCACACCGCACACGCTCGATGATCTGCGCACGCAGGGACACCGGATGATCCACTACACGCTGACACTCGGTACCAGGCATGCCGGATGGGAATACCCGGACGGCGACGGCTATGCGTCGCTTCCGCTGCCGAGCGCGATGCAGGTCAACAGTGTGCAGACCTATCATGCAGCCGGGCTGGCAGGCCTCGGGTTGATCCAGGCGGGATATCCGACGCTTGCGCATTACATTGAAAGCGGCGCGCTGGTGGAGGTGCTGCCCGACTTGCGGCCCGAGCCGCTCGCCGCGTCGCTTGTCGTGGCTCATCGGCGCAATCTGTCGCCTCGCGTCCGGGCCTTCATGGACTGGATCGAGGGGGTGTTGGAGCCTTATCTTGATTGAGCGGCGGGTGTGGTGGTTTATGTCCGGCGCGGGT
This sequence comes from Burkholderia sp. 572, assembly GCF_040545135.1. Lineage (NCBI taxonomy): Bacteria > Pseudomonadati > Pseudomonadota > Betaproteobacteria > Burkholderiales > Burkholderiaceae > Burkholderia > Burkholderia sp. 572. The sequence goes on from NZ_JBEPLH010000014.1 coordinate 16,627, forward strand.
CGTTCGGTCGTTCGGCGACACCTTCGTCGATCAGGTCTTGGATCGCGCTGGCGCTTGTGTGTTCGTCGAAGGTCGCTTACTGGAACGCAAGTCGAATGGTCGTGACAGATCGCAATGGCTTACCGTCCGCATCCCGCGGGCGAGAATCAGGACGCACCTTCGTCGTCGCTATCGACGCTGACAATGGCCTTGCCGAGATTGCCGCCCGAGAGCATCGCGAGAAACGCGTCGACGATGTTGTCGAAGCCTGTCGTGACGGTTTCGGGCGCAACGAGGTCGCGGCGCTGGAGGTGCGGGATCGCGAATGCCTCTAGTTCCTGCTGCAGGCTGGCGTAGTTCTTCACGAGAAAGCCCTGCAGCGTCAGGCTCTTGCCCACCGCGTCGAACAGATTGCGCGGCGCGGCGGGAGGCTGCAGCGCGCTGTATTGCGCGACCGCGCCGATCAGCGCCGCGCGCCCGTGGTCTTTCAGGACGGCGATGGCTGCCTCGAGCTGTTCGCCGCCGACGTTGTCCAGGTAGACGTCGATGCCTTCGGGAACCCTTTCGCGCAATTGCGCAGCGACTTGCCCGGGCCGGTAGACGAATGCGTCGGAATAGCCGAGGCCGTGCATCAGTTGCCGTGCCTTGCTTTCGTTGCTGGTGCTCCCGACGATCCGGCCCGCGCCGAGCAATTTCGCGAACTGGCCGGCCGCAGTGCCAACGCCGCCGGCCGCGGCGGACACATAAACGGATTCGCCGGGCTGCAGGCGGACGATGCGGGTCAGGGCGACCCAGGCAGTCAACCCGGTGCCGCCGAGGATGCTCAGCCACGCGGTGATCGGCACACCCTCCGCGGGCCGGATCACCCGCAGCGCCTGCACCGGTACCTGGGCGTAGGTACGCCATCCCTGTCGATGGAATACCCAGTCGCCGGGCCGCAGCGCGGTGTCCGTGGAGCGCAGTACCCGGCCGATGGTCCGGCCTTCGAGCGGCGCATGCAGTGCCCAGTCGCCGTCCATGCATTCGCGCATGTAGGGATCGACTGAAAAATGCATGTTTCTCACCAGAGCTTCGCCGGGCGCCAATGGCGCCAGCGGCTGCCGGACGAAACGGAAATGCTCCCGCCGCGGTTCGCCGTGCGGACGTTCGACCTGATGAACCAGCGTATTGCGGGATGGAAGATATTCAAAATCCAATTCGCTCATTAACTATCCACGATGATTGATAAAGGCCGGGGCGTTGCCGTATTGAAGCAGCGATATTTACGCAATGGCGATCGAATCAATAATCCCGGGAATGGAAATTGACGTTCGATTCAGCTATTTTTTACAAATCCACACAAATCAACAAAACGATGCATACCCGCTTCTGGCAAGGCTAGTTTGAATCGACTTGTTTTATAAGCGTGTACATTCTGCACAACGGAAAGCACAATAAAAACGGCAAATTTCGATTTTTTTGTTTCCTCTTTTATGCGACTGATCGACCGGTTTCATCGACTTGGCGAGTTTCTCGAAGAGCAGGGGAACCAGCCCGGCCTGCCGGCGCTGGCGCGCGCCCTGAACTGCACCGAACGCAACGTGCGGGGCCTGCTGCGCAAGATGGAAGCGCAAGGCTGGCTGCGCTGGGAGTCGGCGCGCGGCCGTGGCCACTTTTCGCGCCTGACTATCCTGGTGCCGCCGCAGCACGCGGTGCTCGACCGCCTGTCGGCCTTGCTGGCGGAAGGGGAACTGGAGCAGGCGTTTGCCAGCCTGGCAGACGAGCAGCGCCGACAGTTGCTGAAACGGCTGCCAGATTTCCTGGGCATCGATACGGAGGGTTCGCACAGCCACCGTCTGCGCATTCCCCTTTATCGGGCGGTGGATGAACTCGATCCCTATCGGGTGATCAGCCGGCTGGAAGCGCATCTGGTGCGGCAGATCTTTTCGCGACTGACCGAGTTCGACCGGCACACGCAGCGCGTCGTGCCGGCACTGGCGCATCACTGGGAATCGGAAGAGGACGGACGGATTTGGCACTTCTGGCTCCGGCCGAACGTCGTCTTCCACGACGGCACGCCGCTGGAACCGGAGGACGTGCGGTACACGCTGCTGCGCATGCGTGACGAGCCGAGCTATTTCCAGCGGCTATACCGTCATCTGCTCGACGTGGAAATCGGCGACGGCCGGCGAATCGTGTGCCGTCTGAGCGACGTCGATCATCTGTGGCCGCAGCGCCTCGCGGCGGCCAATGCCTCGATCGTGCCGAGGCACCGGAAGCCCGACTTCGCACGCATGCCGATCGGAACGGGGCCGTTCAGGCTGACGCGTCACAGCGAATACCGCATTACCCTGTCGGCCTTCGGCCATCATTACCGCGAGCGGGCCCTGCTCGACGAACTGGATCTCTGGTTTCTTCCCTCGACCGGCCTGGCGGACGGCTTCGACCTCCGCTTCGGCCACTCCGTTTCCCGCACGCAAGCCAACAAGGGCATCGTGCGGGTGCAGGCGGGCTGCACCTACGTGGTCTGCAACGCCACGCGCGACGGTTTTCGCCAGCGCGAACAGCGGCTCGCGCTGGCGGACTGGCTTGCGCCCGGCCGCCTGTTCGGGGCCGACGATCCCGCGCGACGGCCCGCGGCCGGCCTGTTACCGGCCTGGCAGCATCGCGTCGCGGCATCGGGCCCCGTGCCCTCCTTGCCCGCTCAAACAGAACTCACCCTGGTGACGGGGGAAACCCATGACGAACTCGCGCTGGCGCGCATCATCGAAGCCCGGCTGCGCGAGGCGGATATCCGGCTGCAGGTGATGGCGCTGCCTTATGCCGAGTTGATCCGGCGCGACTGGCTGGATGCGGCCGACCTGGTGCTGGGCAGCGAGATACTGCATGACGACGAGGATTTCGGATGCTACGAATGGTTTGCCGCCGACAGCATTTTTCGGCAGTGGATGCCGGCCGATGCGGTGCTTGAGCTGGATCGCGTGCTGCACGGGCTGCAGGCGCAAGCCGATGCGCGCGTGCGCATGACGGGCTACGAGGAGATCGGCCGGCAACTGGTCGAAGCGGGCTGGCTGATCCCGATCTCGCACGAGCATCAGCATATCGAGCTGGAGTCGCATGTTGCCGGTGTAGAGGCCGCGCCCCTGGGCTTCGTGCCGTTCGCAAATCTCTGGGTGCGGTAACGGACTCCCCCGCGTCGGAGGACATGCGTGCGTCGCCCGTCTCGAGTGACCGCACGAACAACGAGCACGCCAGCACATAAAAGGCTTGAACCCACCCAGAATCCCCTCCCTCTACTCCGCATGCTCACGATCGAACGCACGATTACTCGCCTCGATCGTCGCGAGCGCATTCTCCGCCCATGCCTTGAGATCGATGACGAGCGGAAGCAGCGTACCGGCCAGAGAACTCAGCGCGTACTCGACACGCAGCGGCAGCTCGTCGTAGACATTGCGCACCACCAGTCCGTCGCGCTCCATCGCGCGCAGCGTCTGGGTCAGCATCTTCTGCGAGACACCTTCCAGGCGGCGCTTGATGTCGCCAAAACGCATCGGCCCATCCTTCATCGCGACCATGGCCAGCACGGTCCACTTCTGCCCGATACGCGCGAGCACCGCGCGTGACGGACAGACTTTCAGGAACGCATCGGGCGGCAACTCGATCTTCTTCGTCATGGTTACCCTCGGGTACCTAATTGATTGCAGAAACCGGAATTGAAAGAATGATGCCACCCAATCAATCGTGAGGTGCATGCCATGAAGATCGCATTCCTGGGCGGTGGAAACTTTGGCGGGAATCTGGCCGAATTGCTGGTCGCGGCGGGACATGATGTGGTAGTCGGCTTGCGCAATCCCGCGAGGGCGCGCCCGGGCGCCCGGTACCGAATCGCGTCGCTGGAAGAGGCCGCGACGCATGGTGATGTTGTCATCATCGCTGTCCTCTATCAGGCGTGCGCCGAGGTACTTCCCTCCCTTGCGCATCGGCTGGCCGGCAAGATCGTTGTTGACGCAACGAATGCGCTCAAGGACGACTGGTCGCCACTTCCGCTGGGGGCCGACGGATCGGCAGCCGAGGCGATCGGCCACCTGCTGCCGGGCGCGCGTCTGGTGAAGTGCTTCAACACGGTGTTCGCCGACATCATGACGCCGGATCGCATCGATCGCGGTGGCCATGCCGTTACGGCATTCATCGCGGGCAACGACGTCCAGGCCAACACGACGGTCGCCGAGATCGCGGAAAGCGCGGGGTTCGCGCCCGTCGTGACCGGCCCCTTGAACAACGCCCGTTATCTCGAGGCGATGGCACACCTCAATATTCAGATCGCCATAGGTCGGGGCGGCGGAACGAATGCCGGCTTCGTGTACCACCGCGCGCTCGCTTAGAAGCCCGGGTGTTCAACCTCGACGCGGTCGCCAATGGAATCCCGGCCGCGCAGAAATGGCGCGGCGCCAGCGGGCGGCGATCGCTTCGGCTCTCCAGTGCCACGCACTTGCAACGCGTCGCTTCCTGTCGACATTCGATTCGCCACGAATCCGCGATCGCTACCTGCGTTCGACTTCAACGCCCCGCACCATGCTCGATCAAATGCTCGACGAAACGAGTCAGCTTCGGCAATGGCCGCTGATCGTGCCGATACACGACATGAACCGGATGCGGCGCCGGCAAGTACGCTTGCAACACCGGCACCAGCGCGCCACTCGCCAGATCGTGCGCCACCAGAGCTTCGGGCTGCAGCAACAATCCCGCGCCCGCGATGGCGGCCATGCGCAGCCCGTTCCCGTCGTCGCACGTGAAGACCGGATCCTGCGAAACCTGCGGCCCGTCCCACCCACCGAGCTTCCACCCGTTACGGCCGTTCCACACCGAGTGAGACAGGCAGTGATGCACGCCCAGATCCTGCGGCGTCTCCGGACGTCCATGCCGCGCGAGGTAACCGGGCGATGCGCAAATCACCATGCGATACATGGTCAACGGCTTTGCGATCAGATCGACGTCACCCAGTTCACCAATTCGAACGGCGAGATCGAAACCCTCGTCCACCAGGTCGACGACGCGATTGCTCAACGCCAGCTCGATGCGCACGAGCGGATGCATCTGCTGGAACGTCGCGGCCAGCGGCGCGACGACGCATGCGCCGAAGGTAATCGGCGCGCTGATCCGCAACGTGCCGGACGGCGACGCGCGCAATCGCTCGACCGACGTCTCGGCGATCCGTACCTGTTCAAGCGCGCGCTTGGCATCTTCGTAGAACACGCGCCCCGCATCCGTCAGGCTCTGCCGTCGCGTGGTGCGCTCCAGCATGCGCGCGCCGAGGCGCTCTTCAAGTTCGCGCACGTACTTGCCGACCATGACCGCCGACATGCCAAGCCGCTGCGCCGCCTCGGTGAAGTTGCCCCCTTCCACGACGGCAACGAAGGTTTCCATTGAACGCAGCTTGTCCATATTGCGAACTGGCGATTAGTAGTGTCGGAAATTAGAGCACATTTATCTCAATATTGGTTCGAAGAACAATGGCTGCTCCAACCTGAAACCGAAAAGGAGTGGTTCCATGAAGATCGTTGTAATCGGCGCCGGCGGAGACGTCGGACGTGCCGTGGCAGATGAGCTTGCCCGTGACGGAAGACACGAAGTCGTTCGCGTGGGTCGCACCTCCGGTGACCATCAGGTCGACATCACCCGTGACGAGAGCGTGAATGCGCTGTTCGAGAAGATCGGGCAAGTCGACGCAATCGTCGCCGCCGCGGGCAATGTCATCCTTGCCCCGATCGAGAAGATGACGGCGGCCGATTTCCACAAGGGATTGCAGGATAAGCTGCTGAGCCAGGTGCGCGTCGCACTGGTGGGCCAGCACTATCTGGTCGACGGCGGGTCGATCACGCTGACCTCGGGCATCGCGGTCGATGATCCGATTGCGCAAGGCGCCCATGCCGCCGCATCGAATGCCGGGATTGAAGGATTCGTGCGCGCAGCCGCGTGCGATTTTCCGCGCGGCATCCGGATCAACGTCGTGAGCCCGACGGTGCTGACGGAATCCATGGATCGGTTCGGTCCGTTCTTTCCCGGCTGCGAGAGCGTGCCGGCGGCACGTGTGGCAATGGCCTATCGACGCAGCGTGGAAGGCGTGCATAGCGGTCGCGTCTATCGGGTCGGTCATTGACGTTGAGGGTTCGCCCCGCGAGCCCGAATTCCTCGCGCCCCTGCCTGCCCCAGATTCCGCCACGCCATCACCGCACCGGCCACCAGCAACAGAACGGAAACGATCAACGCCCGCGCCATCCCGTGAACGAACGTCGCGCTGTCTGCCGCCCGAACGAAGAAACCAAACAACGCGACGCCCAACACGCCGCCCACCTGCCGGGCCGTATTCAACAGCCCGGACGCCACCCCTGACTGCGCGGCGCTCACCGCCGCGAGCGCCGCGTCCGTGATCGTCGGTATCGTCAGCGCGATGCCGCTGCCTGCCAGCAGCATCGGTATTGCGAGCAGCGCGTTGGAGTGCACGGCGATCGCCGGCCACATCGCGAGATACCCGACCGCGGAAATCGACAGGCCGGCCGTCGCCAGCGTGCGCGCACCGAGCCTGCCGGTGAGTCTGCCGGAAGCGATGCTCATGGCCATCAGCACACCCATCATCGGCAGAAACGCGACACCCGTACGCACGGGCGTCATATGCCACACCGACTGAAAAAGCAGGCTCAACGTAAACACGATCCCGTAGAAGACCAGATTCGCGATCGCGCCGATCACGATCGAACTGCGGACGATCCGGTCCTGCCACAACGCAGATGGCAGCATCGCGTCCGGATTACGCGCTTCCAGCCGGACGAACGCGATGCCCAGCCCGACGCACAACGCGAACGCGCCCACGATGACCGGGTTGCGCCATCCCAGTGCACTGATCTCGGTCGACGCGAACGTGAGCGCCGCCAGCGCCAACGCACCGGTCAGTTGTCCGGGAAGATCCAGGCGCCTTCCGCGCTGCGCTTTCGTGTCCGGCGCAAACCGCCATGTCATCCAGATACCGGCCAGGCCGACCGGCACATTGACCAGGAAAATGCTGCGCCAACCCACGGCAGCGATGAGCAATCCGCCGGCCAACGGCCCCGCGGCCAGCGCGATGCCGCCGCCGGCGCCCCACCAGCCGATCGCCCGGCTGCGCGCCGCCGCGTCGTCGAATGCGACGCGCAGCACGGCCAGCGAGTTCGGCACCAGCAGCGACGCGCCGATCCCCTGAACGAGCCGCCACGCGATCAACGCTTCCATCGAATGCGCGATGCCGCAGCCGATCGACGAGAGCGTGAATATCGCGTAGCCGGCAATGAACACGCGCTTTGCGCCCAGCCGGTCGCCGAGGGCGCCGGCCATCAGCAGGGTCGCCGCGAACACGAGCGCATACGCATTGACGACCCATTGCAGGTCCGTGACCGCTGCGCCAAAGGCCGTCCGCAATGCATCGAGCGCAACGTTGACGACGCTGACGTCGATCAGGACGACAGCAAAACCGAGGCACGCGGCCGTTTGAACCAGCCGCGGGTGATGTCTGGATGAGGTCTGCATCGGCAATCCTTCGCATGGGGAGGATTGCAGCGTAGAGGATCGCCTTCTGTGCGAATATTCCGCAAAACAGCACAGCAACCTGGAGAAAATGCACCGATGTTCGACTGGGAAAACCTGCGCTACTTCGTTGCCGTCGCACAAACGGGGAGTCTTTCGGCCGCCGCCAGGCGCTTGAATGTCGACCACGCAACCGTCAGCCGCCGCTTGGGCGCACTCGAGGCGGAACTGAAGATCCGCGTGATCGACCGGTTGCCGCGCGCGTGCCGGCCGACCGCCGCCGGCCGGCAGATACTCGAGCTCGCCGAGAAAATGGAGGCGCACGCGTTTGCGATCGAGCGCCTCGCGCTTACGGAACACCTGCCGATGCACGGCACCGTGACGATCAGCGTGCCGCCCGTACTCGCAAACAACTTCTTCGCGAATCATCTACATGAATTCGCGCAATTGCATCCGGGCATCCGGCTGTCGATGGCCAGCCAGGCGCAACGCGTGTCGCTCGCCCGTCGTGAAGCCGATATCGCCGTGCGCCTGTTCCGCCCCGAGGAACCGCAAAACGTGACGCGCAAGCTGGGCGAGATGGCGTTCGGGCTCTATGCGAGCCGCGACTACGCGCACGCGTCGTCGCCCGACGATTGGGCCTTCATCTGCTACGACGCGCAATTCGCGGAAATGCCGCATCAGAAGTGGCTCGAGTCGATCGCGCGAGGCCGCCGTATCGCGTGCGAGGTGAGCGACATCACGACACAGCAGGGGGCGGCACGTACAGGCATCGGCGTGGCCGGGCTGCCGGTGTTCATGGGCGACAACGATCCCGGGTTGCAGCGCCTGCCGTTCGACGGGGAACCGTACGCCCGGGATCTCTGGCTGGTCGTGCATGCCGACCTCAGACATGCGCCGACGATTCGCGCGGCAATCGACTTCATCGTGGACGTGACGGGCAGGACGTTCGCGCCGGACGCCCGACCGTAGCGACGGCGACTACGGTCACCCGATCGCGCTGGCCGAGCCGGCTGTCAGCGCGCCGCTTCAACGTCGGAAGCAGCCGGTCTCGCTCATCGTCGACCGCCCGTCCCCGGCATCCGCGCGCCGATCAGGCCACCGTCCTCAACCACGCCAGCACATCCGCCTGCGCACGGCCCGCCACCACCGGCTCCGGCGTCAACAGGCAGTAGTGCGAACCATCCTCGACGAACCCCATCGGCGCGACCAGCACACCGCTTTCGATATCGTCGCGAACGAGATGCCACGGGCCGATGGCGACACCCAGCCCCGCAACCGCCGCCTGCAGGCTGAAGTAGAAATGGTCGAACACCTGCCCGCGCCCGCTCACGGCCGGCTGATGCGCGGCAACCGCCCATTCCTTCCATGCGTCCGGCCGTGTCCGCGTATGCAACTGCGGAACGTCCGTCTTCAACGAACGCTCGCCGCGGCGAGCGGAAAACCACGCATCGACCTTGTCCGGCCGGCAAACCGGCCCCACCCGCTCCGCGAACAGACGCTCCGCGTGGTAACCCGCCGGCCACGCAAAGTCGTTGCGTCGAATCGCCATGTCGATGCCGCTGTCGAATGAAAACGGGCCACCCGCGGCCGCCAGGTGAACGTCGACGCCCGCATGTCGCGCCTGGAAATCCGGCCAGCGCGGAATCAGCCAGCGCATCAGAAGCGTCGGCTCGCACGACAGGACCCAGCGCCGCGCCCGGGCGGCCTCGGTGCGCAATTCCTGCGCGGCGTGACGCATCAGCCCCAGCCCGTCGTGGACCGCCTGCGCCAGCTTGCGGCCCGCGTCGGTCAGGAACACGCGCCGGCTGCGCCGCTGGAACAGTGCCACGCCCAGGTCGTCCTCGAGCAGCCGCACCGCGCGGCTGACCGCGCCGTGGGTCAGGCACAGCTCGTCGGCAGCGCGGCTGAAATTCTCGTGACGCGCCGCCGCCTCGAAGCAACGCAGGGCCATCAGCGAAGGCAGGTTCGCGCGCATCGATTGTGAATTTACCTCACCATTCTGGTCAGAAATCATCGCTTTTCCAGCTGAAACATGACCCATAAGATTGCGCCATCGAGCCATCAATCGCAAGGACAGGACGATGACCGAACTGATAGTTGTAGTCACCATCACGCTGCTGGCCGTGATCAGCCCGGGCCCGGACTTCGCGATGGTCACGCGCAACAGCCTGATGCTGTCGCGCCGCTCGGGCGTGCTCACCGCGCTGGGTATCGGGCTGGGTGTGACGGTTCACGTGAGCTACACGCTGCTGGGCGTCGGCCTGCTGATCCGGCAATCGTTGTGGCTCTTCAATGCCGTCAAGCTGATCGGCGCGATCTACCTGGTCTACCTCGGCGTGAAGATGCTCATGACGAAGGCCGGCAACGGGCAGGCCGACGCGCCGGCCGCGCCACTGTCGGACCTGGCCGCGCTGCGCACCGGCTTCCTGACCAATGCGCTGAACCCCAAGACCACGGTGTTCATCGTCAGCCTGTTCATGCAGGCCGTGCGGCCCGACACACCGTTGATCGTGCAGATCGGCTACGGTGCATTCATCGCGCTGGCGCACGCCGGCTGGTTCGGTCTGGTGGCCGTGTGCTTCTCCGCGACGGCCGTCCGCGATCGCCTGCTGTCGCTGCGGCACTGGATCGACCGCACCTTCGGATGCCTGCTCGTCGGCTTCGGCGTTGCGCTCGCCATCGCGCGCGGCGGGCGCTGATCCGGGCGTCCTCGCCGCACGCCGACACAAGCGCCGGGAGCACACCGCCGACGTACCGACTCACCGGCGCACCGACGCGCCGGATACCTGCGCGGCAGCGTCAGAACCCGCGCGCGATCGATCGGGCTTCGTCGATCGCGCGGCTGCGATCGACCTTTCCGTCGGCACCGAACAACGTACGCTCGACGACGATGCCGGTGACGTCCGTCACGCCCACGAACCTGAGCCATGTTTCCATGTACGGGCGCTGAAGATCGAACTCTGCGGCCGGCGTAAACGAACCCGGCGACTGATAACCGAGCCCGCGCGCGTAGACCACGGCCGCCTTTTTCCCGGCCAGCTTGCCGGTGAAGCCCGTGTCGTCGAACGTGAACAGCACGTCCTTCTGCGAGATCGCATCGATCAGGTGCTTGAGCTTGTACGGAATGCTGAAATTCCACAGCGGCACGCCGAACAGGAACTTGTCCGCTGCGTGGAACGGCGCTGCGAGCTGCTCGATCCGCTGCCATGCCGCCGCCTGCGACGGTGTCAACGCGGTGCCGCTCAGCCCCGCATATTTCGCGGCCAGCGCGTCTTCGTCGAATTCGGGCATCGCCAGATCCCACACGTCGAGCTTTCGTATTTCATGATCGGGATGCGCATGCCGGTACGCGTCGAGAAACGCATTGCACACTTCGATGGATGCGGAATATGCCTTGTTGGGTGAGCCTTCGATATAGAGCACGCACGTCATGGAGCCGGTCCTTGCCAGGAGTGACGGCGACGCGCCGGATGCGCGGTCGCCCACTACGGTTCGCAGCGTATCGAGCCCGCTTATAATTTGGAAACGATATTAATTGATTGAATTAACCCGGATTTGTGATCAATGGAGAATCCTCTCGACACGGCGCTGCTTCAGACGTTCGTCGCGGTCGCCGACGTGCGGAGTTTCACCGGCGCCGGTCGCAGGCTGAATCTCAGCCAGTCCGCGGTCAGCGCCCAGATCGTTCGTCTCGAAGAACAGGTCGGCCAGGCGCTGCTCGTGCGCAATACGCGCAGCGTCACGCTCACCGCGCATGGCCAGACGCTGCTCGGTTACGCGCGCGCGATGCTCAATCTGAGCGGGGAAGCGAGGGCGCGGCTGGGAGCCGGCGACGCAGCCGATACCCGGCTGCGCATCGGCGCATCGGAGGATTTCGCGGAAGGCTGGCTGCCGGACGCGATGCGTCGCCACTCGGTCACGCGGCGCGGATTGCGGCTGGATCTGACGGTCGACATCGGCGACAGCTTGTTTCGGCGGCATGCCGACGGCGAATTCGATCTCGTGATCGGCAGCCGGTGCGCGCACACGGATCAGGGCGCGACGTTGTGGCAAGAGCCGCTCGTCTGGGCATTTGCGCGCCACGAGCGGTTGCCGGAAGGCGAGGTGGCGCTCGCGTGCTTCCCCGATCCTTGCCCGTACCGGGGCGCCGCCCTCAAGGCGCTCGCGCTGGCCGACCTGCGCTACCGGATCGCATGCGAAAGCCCGAGCGTCGCCGGCATCCGGACATGCGTGCGCGCCGGCATCGCCATCGCGCCGGTACCGCGCAGCGCGATCGACGGCACGCTCCGGGAACTCGGCGTGGCCGACGGCTTGCCGGAACTGCCGGAAGTCGAATTCGTGCTGATGCATGACGCGCGGATGCCGGCCGCGGTCGAATTCGCCGCGACGATCTTCGACGAAGCCGCCGTTCGCATGGGAGCGGGCAAGCGCACTACGCTCTAGCAGGCATCGTGCGGCCGCGTTCAGCGCTTGGCGCTCAATCCCGCGCGCACGCCCACCGGCTCCCGGCTCCGCCCGAGCAGCGCCGCCAGCGAGAGATCCGCGAGCTTGCCGAACGGCGCGCGCAGCAGGCTCGGCAGGTTCCAGCGCCCCTGCACGAACACGCCCTTCGCGTGGCTCATCGCGCGGAATCCCTCGATGCCGTGATACGCACCCATCCCGCTCGGACCGACGCCGCCGAACGGCAGGTCTTCCTGCGCGACATGCAGGAGCGTGTTGTTGATACCGACATTGCCCGACGTGGTGCGCTTGAGCAGCGACTCGCAGTCGCCGTCCCGCGCACCGAAGTAATACAGCACGAGCGGACGCGGACGCGCATTCACGTAGTCGACGACTTCGTCGATCGTGCGATACGTGCGCACCGCCAGGATCGGCCCGAAGATTTCTTCCTGCATGACGGCCGTATCGTCGCCGGCGCCGACGATCAGCGTGGGGGCGAGCGTCCGCTTGCGGGTCGCCGCCTGCTGCGGGCTCACGCCCGCCTCGATCACGCGCGCGCCCTTGCCGCGCGCTTCGTCGACGAGCCCCTTCAGGCGATCGTAATGCCGGTCGCTGACGATCGACGTGTAATCCGGGCTCGTCGGCCCGTCCGGATAGAAGCGCGCGACGGCCGCATCGTATTGCGTGACGAACGCGTCCAGGTCGTCTTCATGCACCAGCGCATAGTCGGGCGCCACACAGGTCTGTCCGCCGTTCGACAGCTTGCCGAACACGATGCTCGACATCGTCCGGCCATCGACATGCCCCCGCGCGACGATCGCCGGGCTCTTGCCGCCGAGTTCGAGCGTCACCGGCACCAGGTTCTCGCTGGCCGCCTTCATGACCTTGCGGCCCACCTGCGTGCTGCCGGTGAACAGCAGATGGTCGAACGGCAGGCCGCTGAAGGCCGCACCGACTTCCGGGCCGCCGAGCACGACCGCGACTTCTTCGCTCGGGAAGGTCTCCGCGAGCATCCGGCGCATCACCTCGCTGGTGCGCGGCGTCAGTTCCGACGGCTTGAGCATCGCGCGATTGCCCGCGGCCAGCGCGGTCGCCAGCGGAATGAAGGTGAGCGAGAACGGGTAATTCCACGGCGCCATCACGCCGATCACACCCAACGGCTGGTACTCCACGTGAGCCTGCCCGGCCCGATAGAAAATCCCGACGTGCCGGCGCTGCGGCTTCGTGAAGCGGCGCAGGTTGCGCGTCAGGTAGTCGATCGCCTGGATCACGCCGACCAGTTCCATGATCGCGGTCTCGTGCCGCGAGCGATTCCCGAAATCGGCGCTGATCGCCTCCTCCACTTCGCGGCGATACGCCAGCACCACGGCGCGCAGCCGCGCGAGCCTGGCCTTGCGCTGCTGCAAGGTCGGCGGCCCCTCGCTGACGAACGCGTTGCGCTGGCGGGCCAGCAGCACCGCCGGGTCGAAGCTCGAGATGGATTCTGCGGAAACGGCCATGGTGAACCTCACGAGGTTGCGTCGATGTAGACACTGTCAACTTGCATGCGGCGGATCATAGGCCCACAATGTGTCCCCTGTCAACATAGGAGCAACACGATGTCGTCGGATGAGGATGCGGACGCCGGGCAAAAGGCCTATCACCACGGGGATCTGCGTCGCGCGATCATCGAAACGGCGCTCGACACGCTGCAGGAGCAGCAGGGCTGGCAGTTCACGCTGCGTGAAATCGCGCGGCGCGCGAACGTCAGCCACTCCGCGCCGTACCGGCATTTCCCGGACAAGGCCGCGTTGCTGCACGAGCTCGCACTGATCGGCTTCGACCGCCTGCGCGACGAGCTCGCCGCGTCCATCGATCCCGCGGCGAGCGCACCGGACGTGCTGCTGGCGCTCGCGTATGCCCATCTCGCATTCGGGCAGCGCAACCCGGATCTCTATCGACTGATGTTTGCCGCGGATGCCGGGGAGCCCTCGGACATCCATCTCGATCCGCGCGTGCAGGCGCCTTTCCTGCTGGTCGTCGACATCCTGGAACACGGCCAGCGCGCCGGCACGATCCGCCCGCGCCCGGCGCTCGGCCAGGCAACTGCCTGCTGGGCGCATCTGCACGGCCTGACGATGCTGGCGATCGACAGGCGGCTGGTGCGCGAGAAGGTCGGCGATCACGCGATCGAAGATGCGCTGACAACCTTGCTGGACGGACTCATACTGCCCGCCAGCCCTGCGCGGGAAGCAAAGACAAAAACAAAAGCGAAAGCGAAAGGGTCTTGACCTTCAACTTTGCTTAAAGGTTATGGTTTGCCTCGGCAGCGTATCGAGGCCATGGGTATGTGTACTGCCATCCGACAATCCGGCGGCACGTAGAAGACGTCCGCCCGTGGCCGATGAAAAGGAATCCGCATCATGAGCAAGCGCATCCTTCACGTCGTCAGCAACGTCGCGCACTACGCCGACCCGTCGCAACCGACCGGCCTGTGGCTGTCCGAACTGACTCATGCCCACCACATCTTCGCGGCGAAAGGCTATGAGCAGAGGCTCGTGAGCCCCAAGGGCGGCGTGTCGCCGCTGGAGCCACGCTCGCTCAAATGGCCGCACGCCGACGCCGCCTCGAAAGCGTGGCGCGCCGACAAGGCCAACGCGGCCCTGCTTGCCAATACCGCGCGCCCCGACGAGATCGATCCGGCCGATTTCGACGCGATCTACTTCACCGGCGGCCATGCCGTGATGTGGGACTACCCGGACGACGCGGGGCTGCAGCGGCTCACGCGCGAGATCTACGAGCGCGGCGGCGTCGTGTCGTCGGTCTGTCACGGCTACTGCGGGCTGCTGAACACGACGCTGTCGGACGGCTCGCTGCTGGTTGCCGGACGCCGGATCACCGGCTACTCGTGGGTGGAGGAAATCCTCGCCGGTGTCGCGAAGAAGGTGCCGTACAACGTCGAGGAGCAGATGCAGCAGCGTGGCGCGCGCTACGAGAAGGCGCTGCTGCCGTTCACGTCGAACGTCGTCGTCGACGGCCGTCTGGTAACCGGCCAGAATCCGCAATCGGCGAAGGCGACCGCCGAGCAGGTCGTCGCGCTGCTGTGAGGTGATGCGCCGGCGCCCCGCTACGCGCGGGTCGGCCGGCGCAACACCGGTTCGTCGCGATCGGCGGCGGCCTCGCCGCCATCCGCTGCATTCCCCGGCGGGACCCGCGACAGCAATCGTTTCGCATGGGTCGCACAATCGACCGACGCCGGTTTCGCCGCGATTTCGGCGATCAGCGACAAGACCTGCCCCTTGCTGCGCGCCAGCCGCGCCTCCAGTGCCTCGATGTCCCGCACCTTGCGGTGCAGCGCCTCCAGCAACGAATCGCATGGCCACTGCGCGAGGCCGGCCGGAATCAGCGTGCGAATCTCGTCGAGGCTGAAATCCGCCTTCTGCGCCGCCGTGATCAGATCGAGCACCGTCACCGCTTCCTGCGGATAGGAGCGGTAGCCGTTCGCTTCGCGCGCGACGAGCGTCAACAGACCGATGCGCTCGTAGAAGCGGATGCACGAAGGAGTAAGGCCGGTGCGTTCCGCCAGTTCCCCGATCTTCATGTTCCGATACTCCTTCGCCGGATCGCATCCGGCCATCCGTCCCGTCGTGACTGCAGGTTGTCTCCTGAAATTGATTCGCTATCCGATCTTTATCGGCTTCCTGTCGCAGGGCCGACGGCGCGCACTCACATCACGTCGAAACGCAGCCCCGCGTGGCGAACCAGGCGCTCGATGTAGCGCTCGTCGAACATCGTCGCGGGCGTCCAGAAGCCGCCGCCGCGGCCGGTCTTGACACCGTCTCCGCCGTAATCCAGCGCGAGACCGATCGCGGCCTGGCCGAGCATCTTGCCGGTGGAGCCATAGCCCGGATCGCGGTCGCCGGTGACTTTCACGCGCAAGGTCCGCCCGTCGTCGGCACGACCGAAGAAACGCAAATCGTAACGGCCGGCCAGCTGGGCGGCCGCGCTCGGCCCCTCGCCGGGCTTCGGCAGCAGAAAACGCTCCATCAGGCTGCGCACCGGCTTGATGAGGACACCGACCATGAACGCGCCGAGGCCGGCCACCATCGTCAGCGCCGTCAGGCGGCCCTTCAGGCCCGTGCCCGTCATCACCGCTTCGTCATACGTGAAGCGGCTGCCGTACGCGTTGCCGGCCAGCGCATTGGAACGATGCACGACACGCTCGTTGATCGCCGCCATCACGAATGGCGCGATCCACGCGTCGAAGTCGCGATCGAACGCCGCGGATCGCACCGCATGCTGGCGTACCGTGAAGCCGTGCCCCTTCGGGCACAGCGAATAAGGATCGAGCAGTTCCCTGCGCAACGCGGGATCGGCGGCCGCTTCGCGGACGACGTTGATCACGCTCGCCACCGTGCCGCCCGACGCGCCGCCCTTCAGCGTCCTGACGCGCATCTTCACCTGCGCGGCCGGCACGCCCCACCGCTGCCGCGCCTGCTGCTGCAGGAAGAACACGCCCATGTCCGACGGCACCGAATCGAAGCCGCAGCAATGGACGATGCGCGCGCCGGATTGCCGCGCCGCCGGCTCGTACCTGTCGATCATCCGTTTGATCCACTGTGTTTCGCCGGTGAGGTCGCAGTAGTCGGTGCCGGTTTCCGCGCAGACCCTGACCAGCGGCTCCCCGTAAAGCGCATAGGGGCCGACGGTGGACACGACCACGCGCGTCTGCGCGCAGAGCGCTCGAAGCTGCGCTTCGTCGGCCGCATCGGCAACGATGATCGGCACCGACTGCCCGGCCGCACCCAGCGTATCCCTGACCTGCCCGAGCTTCGCTTCGGAGCGGCCGGCGATGGCCCAGCGCAGCGTCTCGCCGGAGCCCGACAGGTACTCGGACAGGTAGCGGGCCAGGATCTGCCCGACGAAACTGGTGGCGCCAAATACGACGAGATCGTGGGTCGGCCGGGTCATGGGCGGTTCCTCATGGGGGATTCCTTCGGCGCGGGGGTACCGCGAACGGACGTGGCGTCAGCGTTGCTTTCCGGGTTCATCGAAGGCCTTCAACGGGGTCGGCAGGTTCAGGACCAGTTGCGCGTCCTTCACCACGTCGAGACGCAGGATGGTGGACGCGCCCAGCCCGTCGAGCAGCTGGCTCAACGGGCCGCCGTGCCGCACGAGCTCGACGTTGCGCGGCAACAGGCGCTGGGCGAACGATAGCGCATTCGTCTGCACCGATGTCTGGTGCCATTCGCCGTCGATGCGATTGATCATCGTCGTCGAGCCCATGTGCGACTGCGATGCGACGTGGGTCAGTACCGGCAGCGGCACGCTCAGGCTCAGGTCCGGCCGGCCGCCCGGGCCGGCGATGCGTGCGCGGGCGGTGGCGCCGAGGTCCACGTCGATGTCGGCAAGCCACTTGGGCAACTGATAACCGTGCACGCCGCGCACTCGCGCGATTTCCGTGGTGACCGGCAGCGCCAGCACGTGCGCGAAGAAGCTCCGGCGCCGCATCGAATCGATCAGCTCGCGCGCGTGCGACCCTGTCGCGCCGGGCCGGCGGATAACCACCGCGACGGACACTTCGTCATACGGATCGTTGTCGCACACCGAATACGAGAAGAAGGTCAGCGCGACCAACCCGTACCCGGGCAGCGCACGCAGCGGTTCGAGCGGCACCGGCAGCGTGGTCCGCAGGCGTTCGAGCGGCGCAAGGAACAGCAGCTGGATGCTGCTGGAACGGTAGTAGAAATTCGGTGCCCAGGTCGGGCCGACCCGCGAAGCGACCTGACGCTTCGGAATCCGACGGAAAAAATCGATGTTCCCCGCGGCGGGATCTCGCGCCACCTCGTCGAGGTCGGGATTCATCCGGAACCGGTCGTAGTACCCGCCTTCGGGCACGTCGACCGTGTGCGGCCCGAATTCGACCTGTGTAAACCGCCTGTCCATGTTCGTCGCCTCTCGTCGATGATCGACCGTGGCAGGCAACACCCGAAGCCCGCTGACTCACCGCCGTCAGCAAGCACTCTAGGATTGAAGTCAACTTTAAGGTCAAGGAGCGGAATAGAGGGGCGCGTCGGATCGCGTCGGGACGGCCGGCCGGTGCGCCCGGCGGGAGCGCCGAATCATTTGGCGGCCGTGCGCCGGCCCTTGCCGCGTATCGGCACCACTGCCGGTTTGCGCAACCGGTCCATCACCCACCGCGTACGCTCCGAGCAGTTCAGTTCGGTCGGCCGGTTCCGGATGCTGTCGATCGCGACGAGCAGTTGCGCCTTGTTCTCCTTGAGACGCTTCTGCATCGCCTCGATCTCGACGACTTTCCGTTCGAGCGCCGCCACCAGCCCGTCATGCTGCCAGTTGCCGGCTTTCACCGGCAGCAGATGGCGGATCTGCTCCAGCGAGAACCCGGCGCGCTGCGCGCCGGCGATGATCTCGAGCATCCACACCGCGTCTTCGCCGTAGTCGCGATAACCGTTCGTGCCGCGCTCGACCGCGGTGAGCAGCCCTTCAGCCTCGTAGAAACGGATCCGCGATGCCGTCAGGCCACTGAGCTTCGCGAGCTCTCCAATTCTCATACCTGCCTCGCAACCGTGTTGACATTAAACCTAACTTTAAACCTACAGTGAGCGCATCGCCAGGCCGGCCGGACGGCCGAAGCCGCGTCGGACACAGCACCGGCCTGGCGATCATCGCGAACGGCAAGACCGTCACGCATCGATATCGCCTACCGAATAGGAGCAGACATGGGATACGTCACAACGAAGGATGGCGTCGACATCTTCTACAAGGACTGGGGGCCGCGCGACGCCCAGGTGATCTTTTTTCATCATGGCTGGCCGCTCAGCGCCGACGACTGGGATGCGCAGATGCTCTTCTTCCTGGCCCAGGGTTATCGCGTGATCGCGCACGACCGTCGCGGCCACGGGCGCTCCAGCCAGGTCTGGGACGGCCATGACATGGATCACTACGCGGACGACGTCGCCGCGGTCGTGAACCACCTCGGCGTGCAAGGCGCCGTTCATGTCGGCCATTCGACCGGCGGCGGCGAAGTCATCCACTACGTCGCGCGTCACGGCGAAGACCGCGTCGCCAAGGCCGTGCTGATCAGCGCGGTTCCGCCGATGATGGTCAAGACGGACAGCAATCCGGGCGGCCTGCCGAAAGCCGTGTTCGACAACCTCCAGGCGCAGCTCGCGGCGAACCGCGCGCAGTTCTACTACGACGTCCCGGCCGGCCCGTTCTACGGCTACAACCGCGACGGCGCCAAACCGTCGCAAGGCGTCATCTGGAACTGGTGGCGGCAGGGCATGATGGGCAGCGCGAAGGCCCACTACGACGGCATCGTCGCGTTCTCGCAGACCGACTTCACCGAAGACCTGAAATGCACCACGATTCCCGTTCTCGTGATGCATGGCGACGACGACCAGATCGTCCCGTATGCCGATTCCGGTCTCCTGTCGGCGAAGCTGGCGAGGAACAGCACGCTGAAGACCTACCAGGGCTTCCCGCACGGCATGCCCACGTCCAACGCCGACACGATCAACGCCGACCTGCTCGCGTTCATCCGCGGCTGAACACGGCAAGCGCCGACGCGGCCTTCAGCGGCAATCGTCGCCGAAGGCCGTCTTCCTGCGTCCGTCCGCTCCCGAAGGCAGCGAGTCGACCTCGTGAAGAAAATCGGGAACCGCTTCTCCGATCGAGGCGAGATACCCGGCCATCGCGCCGGCGACCTTGCGCACGGCGGGACGTGCGGTTATCCGCTCGCGCCACGCGAGCAGGCGCGGCGTTTCATCCGTCATCGGTGCGCCCTTGCGCGCACCGAACAACTGCGCCATGTAGAACGCGATATCGGCGTACGAATACGCGCCGGCCACAGCGCGGGATCGCCGTCCATCAGCACCGGCACCTGCCGCTTCGGGTTGATGCGCACGACATCCGGATGCCAGCCTGAACTCCGTCAACGCAATGCTGCACCGAATGCGGCCGGATCAGATTTCGTCCGCAAATTCGTCGAGAAAGCGCTGCAACCGGTCGCGACGAACGATCGCCATCCGGGTACCGGTGACGGTCTGGAAACCGGTTGAAAGCCTCAGCAGTTTCGTGCGGAAGTGATCGATCGCGAAACGCGTGTCGTCGAGTTCCCGTTCCGATGCGTGCGGATCGGCCGGGTCGTACAGCGCGCTGCCCATCCGGCCCGCGACATAAAAGCACCGCGCGACGCCTACCATCCCGATCGCATCGAGCCGGTCGGCGTCCTGCAACACCTTTGCTTCGCGCGTCGTCGGCGCGACACCGGCCGAGAAACTGTGCGCCTCGACCGCATGAGCAACGGCGTCGACCTTCGCGTCAGGCCAATCCAGCGACTTCAGCACCTGCCGGGCCTTTTGCGCCGACAGCCGCGATGCCTGCGCGCGAAGCGGGGAATCTTTCTCCACCGCCACGCAGTCGTGCAGCAATGTCGCGGCGAACAGCACCTCGGCATCGCCGCCCTCCTTCGCGTGGATCGCGGCCGCGTTCTTCCACACGCGTTGCAGATGCGAAGTGTCGTGGGAACCGTCGCCGTCGGCGCCGCTCCAGTGAGCCAGCAGGGCCTTGGCCAGATCCTGAAAGGGTGCGAACGCAGGGAGGGTCATGAGGGGCGGCGGTCGAGGTCGGGACGCCGATTATCGCCGCAAGTGCCGCACGGCACACGATCGGCAGCCCGATCCGCCGTTGATCCCGGCGCCTGCGCGTCGAACGCAGTGCCGGGTTCGCCACACGATCGTGTGGATGCATCAGACCGCGGCGGCTCACTCGGTCATCGCCGAGCGAAACAGCCACGATCGAAACGGATTCAATTCCACGCATGGCGCGCCGGGCGCACGCCGTTCAGGTAGTAGTTGCCGACGAGGTGATATTTCCAGCGCACCGGATCGTGCAGCGTATGCGTGCGTGCATTGCGCCAGTGCCGGTCGAGGTTGTGCTCGGAAAGCGTCGCCTGCGTGCCGGCCAGCTCGAACAGCTTCTCGCCCGCGAGCAGCGCGATCTCCGTCGTCAGCACCTTCGCCTCGCCCACCGCTACCGACGCGCGCGCAACGTCGTCCTCGGTCACGTCGCCGCGCGCCGCGATCTCGTCGAGCGTGCGCGCCGCGCGCTCGAGCAACGCCTCCGCCGCATGCAGCTGAATGTGCAGATGGCCGATCTCGCGAATCGTCAGCGGATCGTCCACCGCACGCTCGACGCCGCTGTCGACCCACGGCCGCGTGCGTGTGCGCACGAACGCCAGCGTATCGTCGAGCGCGGCCCGGGCGATGCCCGCGTCGATCGCGGCCTGGATGATCTGCGACAGCGGGCCGTTCAGCGTCGGCAGGTCCGACACGCGTTGCGCCGGCAGCACGTGAGACGCAGGCACGCGCACGTTGTCGAGCACGACCGTGCCGCTCGCGGTGGTCCGCTGCCCGAATCCCGACCAGTCGTCGATCACGGTCAGCCCCGGCGCCGGCTGGCGGATGTATGCGAGCCACGCACGGCGCTCGTCGTCGAGACCGAGCACCGGCACGTAATGCGCGAACAGCGCCCCGGTCGAATAGAACTTGGTGCCGTCTACGATGTAGTCGTCGCCGTCCCGGCGCACGCGCGTCTTCAGGTCGAGCACGTGTTTCGTGCCCTTCTCCGAAAAACCGTTGCCGAACCGCTTCCCGCTCAGCACTTCCGAGAAGAAGAGGCGCTTCTGCGCGTCGGTGCCGGTCAGCGCGATCACGTCGACCAGCCCGAAATGATTCTGCGGCAACTGCCCGAGCGACGGATCGGCCGCGGCGACGATCTTCACCACCTCCGTCAGCGTCACATGCGAGACGCCCGCACCGCCGTAAGCCTTCGGCACCGTGATGGCCCACAGCCCCGACTGCGAGAACCATTCGATCTCGTCGCGCGGTAACCGGCGCTCGCGGTCGCGCTCGGCCGCGCCTTGCGCAAGCCGTTGCGCAAGCGCATGCGCGGCCGCGATGGCCTGTGCGTCGTCGGCGATCACGCTGGCCGCCTGCGGTTGCGTATCGGCCGGTCGTTCCTGGATCGTGGCGCTCGTCTCTGACATCGGGCTCTCCTGCTGGTTGACGGAAACGTTCAATCTAGCAGCGCCCCGAGCGCCGGCAAACCGAGCGATTCGCACAACGATATTCCTTCGAACGGCAAACGATGCGGCACGCCGCGCGCAAAAAACCGCGCGTCAGCAGCGATATCGACACCCCGGCATCGATGCCACGGCGCGTCGCCCGCGTAATGCCCGGCAGCGATAAGGATGTACGAATCCGTTATTGGATCGTCCGCATCGTGCTTCCTATACTGGCCTGCCGGCATCGACGGCCCCCGCCTTTCAAGGATCACCGCATGACTTCATCTCCCGCCGCAACCGAACTTTCCACCGGCACCGACTATGACGCGCTTGCCAGCCGCTTCAGGCCGATCTTCGAACGCATCGCGGCCGGCACCGCGGAACGCGAACGCCGCCGCGAACTGCCGCACGAGGCGATCGGCTGGCTGAAGGCCGCCGGCTTCGGCGCCGTCCGGCTGCCCGTGCGCGACGGCGGCGCCGGCGCATCGCTGCCTCAGCTGTTCCAGTTGCTGACCGAGCTCGCCGCCGCCGATTCCAATCTGCCGCAGGCCTTGCGCGGGCACTTCGCGTTCGTCGAGGACTGGCTGAACGCGCCGCCCGGCGCCGACCGCCAGACGTGGTTCGACCGCTTCGCGAGCGGCCAGCTCGTCGGCAATGCATGGACCGAGACCGGCGACGTGTCGCTCGGCCAGACCATCACGAAGGTGTCGGAAAAGAACGGCCGGCTCGTGCTGAACGGCCGGAAGTTCTACAGCACCGGCAGCCTGTTTGCCGACTGGATCGACGTGTTCGCGCAACGCGCGAGCGACGGCAGCGACGTGATCGTCGCCGTCGCGACCGCACAGCCCGGCGTGATCCGCGAAGACGACTGGGACGGCTTCGGGCAGACGACGACCGGCAGCGGCACCACGCGCTTCGAGGACGCGACGGTCGACGCACGGGACGTGATCGACTTCGCGCGACGCTTCAAGTACCAGACCGCGTTCTACCAGCTCTTCCACGTCGCGACGCTGGCCGGCATCGGCCACGCGATCGTGCGCGACGCCGGCGAGCTGGTGCGCCACCGCACCCGCGTGTACAGCCACGGCAACGCGCCGCGTGCGGGCGACGACGCGCAGCTGCAGCAGGTGGTCGGCGAGATCGCGTCGTGGGCCTACGCGGCCGACGCGCTCGCGCAGCGCGCCGCTCAGCCGCTGCAACGGGCCTACGAAGCGCACTTCGGCGGCGACGCGGCGGCCGAGCACGATGCGAACGTCGCGGCCGAGATCGAATCCGCGCAGAGCCAGCTCGTCGTGTCCGAACTCGTATTGCGTGCGGCGACGCACCTGTTCGACGCGCTCGGGGCGTCCGCCACCCGCAGCACGACGGCGCTCGACCGCCACTGGCGCAACGCGCGCACCGTGTCATCGCACAATCCGCTCGTCTACAAGGCGCGGATCGTCGGCGACTGGGTCATCAACGGGCGCACGCCGCCTTTCGTCTGGCAGGTCGGCAACGGCGCGGGCACGCAAGCAGAAACCGGAGCCGCCCAATGAGCAAGACCGGCAAGACCATCCGCTTCAACGCGTTCGAGATGAACTGCGTAGGCCACCAGTCGCCCGGGCTGTGGGCCCATCCGCGCGACCGGTCGTGGCAGTACAAGGATCTCGACTACTGGACCGACCTCGCCCGCGTGCTCGAGCGCGGCATCTTCGACGCGATCTTCATCGCGGACGTGATCGGCTACTACGACGTCTACAAGGGTAGCAACTATCACGCGCTGCACCAGGCCGCGCAGATCCCGGTCAACGATCCGCTGCAGCTCGCCGCGCCGATCGCGATGGCGACCGAGCATCTCGGCATCGGCATCACCGCGTCGACGACGTTCGAACACCCGTACACGTTCGCGCGCCGGCTGTCGACCGCCGATCATCACACGAAGGGCCGGCTCGCGTGGAACATCGTCACGTCCTACCTAGAAAGCGGCGCGAAGAACATCGGCGATCACGGCCTGCGCACGCACGACGATCGTTATGCGGTCGCGGCCGAATACGTCGAGGTGCTGTACAAGCTGTTCGAAGGGAGCTGGGAAGACGGCGCGGTAGTGCGCAACCGCGACGGCCGCGTGTTCACGCATCCGGAGAAGGTGCACGAGATCGGCCACAAGGGCCGCTTCTTCGACGTGCCCGGCTACCACCTGTGCGAACCGTCGCCGCAACGCACGCCGGTGCTGTTCCAGGCCGGCGCGTCCGGCCCCGGCAAGGCGTTCGCCGCGCAGCATGCCGAATGCGTGTTCGTCGCCGCGCCGACCCGCGCGCAGCTCGCGCGCTACGTGGCCGACGTGCGCGCGCAGGCCACCGCCGCGGGGCGCGATGCGAGCAAGGTATTGATCTACAACCTCGTCACCGTGATCGTCGACGAAACCGACGAGAAGGCGCAGGCCAAGTTCGACGAATATCGCAAGTACGTGTCGTATGACGGCTCGCTGGTATTCATGTCGGGCTGGACCGGCATCGACTTCGGCCAGTACGCGCCGAACGATCCCGTCCGGCGCGTCGAGACGAATGCGATCGTGTCGGCGGTCGAGCATCTGTCGGGCGGCGACACCGCCTGGACGATCGAGGAACTGGCGGCCTGGGGCGGCATCGGCGGCCTGGGCCCGGTGTTCGTCGGCTCGGCGGCGACGGTCGCGGACATCCTGCAGGAATGGGTCGCCGCCACGGACGTGGACGGCTTCAACCTCGCGTATGCGGTCGCGCACGAAACCTTCGAGGACGTCGTGCGTCATCTCGTACCCGAACTGCAGCGGCGCGGCGTGTATCCGACCGGCTATGCGCCGGGCACGCTGCGCGAGAAACTGTTCGGCGGGTCGGCGCGGCTGCCGGACGAACATCCGGCCGCGCAGTTCCGCGACATCGAGCAGGTCAAGCGCGATGCCGAGCGGGTAGCCGCCTGAGCGGACGGCATTGCGGCGGCTGGTCGGCCCATGTGCGGGCCGGCCGGCTGCACGACAGGCAGCAACCGGTGCGTCGGGCCGCTCGCCCGACACCTCGCCCGATCGCTGCTCTCCCCCTCACTCGAAGAAGCCCGGCGCAGCCCCGCTGCGCGTTCTGCCTGCGCACTCGCGCATCGACAGCAATGCAGACATCTCGGTAACGACGACGCGCGCACTGAAGAAAGCGCGCGCGTTTTCCAGCCGACGAACGATCCCGACCGCCTTCACTCTGCGCCGTCGTCGTCGATGTCCCGCGCCGTCGGCTCATAACGCACGATCAGCAGGAACACGATCGGCGTCGCGGCGCTGATCGCGACGACCCAGAACATGTCCGTGCCGAGACGCGCCTGCAGGATCGGCAGCACGAACAGCGCCAGCGCCTGGCCGATGCCGCACAGCGACCGCCCGAAGCCGACACCGGTACCGCGGATCGACGCCGGATACGACAGCGTCGGATAGATCATCATCTGCGCGCCGGGCCCGAACCCTTCGGCGAACAGCCAGGTGCCGAGCATCAGCAGCACGAAGCCGATCGCGAGTGCGCCATGCGGATGCCCGGCCAGCGCGAGCGCCACGAGCGCGACGAACTGGAGCGCGAAACCGGCGATCGCGACATGGCGCGACGCATGGCGATGGGCCAGGCGCATGCCCAGCAAACCGCCTGTGAACGCGAACAGCACGTTCAGCGCCAGCGACGCCGCGATCGTTTCGAACACGCCCGCACCCAGAAACTGCGACAGGATCGACGGCAGGAAGAATGCGATCGCCGTGTATTCGAACGGAATGCACAGGTTCATCACGCTGGCGACGATCGTGCGCCCCAGGTACGGGCGCTGGAACAGCACGCGAATGCGCACGGGCGGCTGGCTCGGCGCGCGCCGTGCGTCCTCCGCCTCGTGTGCGTGAATCCCGTACGACTCGCGCAGGATCCTCGCGGCATTGGCCAGGTCGCCCTGGTTCGCGGCCCACAGCGGCGACTCGTTCATGAAGCGGTTCCTGAACAGGATGATGACGAGGGCCGGCACCGCGCCGAAGATCAGCGATGCGCGCCAGAGCCATCCCGCGTGCTCGGCCGGCAGCAGGAAATACAGCCCGAAGATCAGCAGGAAGCACGCCGACGACGCCACGTACCACATCGGGCACCACGCGGCGAGCCGCGACGCCTTGTTGCCGCGACCGTTGAACTTCGAGAATTCCGCGAGAAACGCCATCGCGACGGGCAGGTCGATGCCGACACCGAGCCCCATCACGAAGCGCGCGGCGATCAGCACCCATACATTGGGCGCAAGACCGGCCGCGATCGCCGCGACCACGAAAAACAGCATGTCGGCCATGAACACCTGATAACGGCCGATCCTGTCGGTCAGCCATCCGCCGATCAGGCTGCCGAAGATCGTCCCGATCATGATCGCCGACCCGACCAGCCCGGTCAGCGCGGGCGTCAGGCCGAATTCGCGCGCCACGTCGTCGATCCCGTAGGACAGCGTCGTCAGGTCGTATGCATCGAGAAAGACGCCGCCGAGCGCCAGCAGCACGATCATCCGGGCATGGCTGACGGAGCTGTCCACCGTGTTGATCAGGCGCGCGACGTCGCTTGCCGAGCGAATGGGGGAGGAAGCCGGGGTGACGGCATTCAGGTCGATCGAACTCATCGCACTCCTTTGTTTTCCGCCGACGTGCCGGCGATGTCTGCATGAAGCCGGAAGTCGTGCGTGTTCAATCGCGGCCGGTAACGCCCCTTCGCAACTGCACGCCTCTCGACACGCAACGCCGTCGAGCTCCGGCAGCAGGCATTCTGTTCTTCCGATCCGGTTCTCCCAAGCGATATAAACCGATAAATTAATCGACCCGCGTCATAAAGTTGCCCGCCGCCCGCGCTTATCAGCAACGCGCATGTTCAATCGCGGATTTCTTCGTTACCGAAACCCCGCGGCTTCGCTACATTAGCCGGTCACCCTGCCTGTCCCCGGCTCGTTGCCGCTCTTCCGGAGAATCCCCGATGAAGCTGTCCTGGTCCCGCGCATGGCAATCCGCGGCCCTCGTCGTTGCCGCGTTCGCCGGCCTCGTGTCGGTGCACGCACGCGCGGCGACGCCCGCGGAAATCCGCGTCGACTACGCGTACTACTCGCCGGAGAGCCTGGTGATCCGCCACTTCGGCTGGCTCGAGGACGAATTCAAGGCCGACCGCACGTCGATTCGCTGGGTGCTGAGCCTGGGCAGCAATCGCGCACTCGAATACCTGAACAGCGGTGCGGTCGACTTCGGTTCCGCCGCGGGTCTCGCGTCGGTGCTCGCACGCGCGAACGGCAACCCGATCCATACCGTCTACGTGTTCTCGCGCCCCGAGTGGACCGCGCTCGTGGTCCGCAAGGATTCGCCGATCCGCTCGCTCGCGGACCTGAAGGGCAAGAAAATCGCCGCGACGCGCGGCACCGATCCGTTCCTGTTCACGCTGCGCGCACTGCACACGGTGGGCCTGACCCGCGACGACGTCGAGATCGTCAACCTGCAGCATCCCGACGGGCGCACCGCGCTCGCCAACGGCCAGGTCGATGCATGGGCCGGCCTCGATCCGCACATGGCCGCGGCGCAGCTCGACGACGGCGCCCGCCTCCTCTACCGCAACGTCGCGTTCAATACCTACGGTTTCCTGAACGTCCGCGACGCGTTCGCCAGCCAGTACCCGCAAGCGGTCACGCGCGTACTGAAGGTCTACGATCGCGCGCGGCAGTGGATCGTCGCGCATCCGGCCGACACCGCGCAGATCGTCGCCGACGAATCGAAGGTGTCGCTGCCGGTGGCGAAACTGCAGCTTCAGCGCAACGACTTCAGCGATCCCGTACCCGGCGAAACGCAGCGCGCGGCACTGAAGGCGGCCGCGCCGGTGCTGACGGCCGAGCAGTTGACCAAACCCGGTGTCGATCCCGCGAAGATCGTCGATACGCTGATCGATCCGGCGTTCGTGCGCCCGCTCGTCGCCGCTTCGCACTGAGCCTGCCGCCCATGACGAACAGCGCTGCCCGCGACGACACGCTCGCGCCTCGCCGCCCCGCGTCGCCGCGCGCCGGCCGGCGCGATCCGCTTCGCCGGTGGCGGCTCGCGGGCCTCGCGCTGCCGTTCGCGGTGCTCGCGTTGCTGGAGGTCGTCGTGCGCCAGGGCTGGCTGCCGGCCCATCTCGTTCCGGCGCCGAGCGAGATTCTCGCCACGCTCGCCGGCATGGGCATCACGCGCGTGGCGCGCCACGTCGGCGCGAGTACGCTGCGGGTCGCGGCGGGTTTCGCGGCCGGCGCCGTACTCGCGCTCGCCGTCGGCGCGGCGATGGGCCTGAGCCGACGGATCGACGCGCTGCTCGAACCGACGTTCCAGGCGCTGCGCGCGATTCCGTCGCTCGCGTGGGTGCCGGTGCTGTTGCTGTGGCTCGGCATCGATGAAGCACCGAAAATCACGCTGATCGCCATCGGCGCATTCTTCCCCGTCCATCTCGCGGTGGTCGCCGGCATTCGCGACGTCGACCGCAAGCTCGTCGAGCTTGGCGCCGTGTACCGGCTCGGCCCGCTCGCGCTGTTCCGGCGAATCCTGCTGCCGGCCGCGCTGCCGCAAATCGTCACCGGCCTGCGTACCGGCCTCAGCCTCGCGTGGATGTTCATGGTCGCCGCGGAGCTGATCGCGGCCACGCGCGGCCTCGGCTTCCTGCTGAGCGACGGCCGCGAGACCGGGCGGCCCGATCTCGTGTTCGGCGCGATCCTGCTGCTGGCGTTGCTCGGCAAGCTGACCGACGGCGCGATGGCACGCATCGAGTCGCACTGGCTCGGCTGGCGCGACGCATTCGATCACGCGAAACGCAAGGTGTCGACATGAGCACGCGCGCTTCCGCACACACGGCAGCGGACGCGGCAACACCGCTGCTCGACCTGCGCATCACCCGCAAGTATTACGGCGACCGCACGATCCTCGCCGACGTCCCGCTGCAGGTCACGCGCGGCGAGATCGTCTGCGTGGTCGGCCCGAGCGGATGCGGGAAGAGCACGCTGCTGCGGATCGTCGCCGGCCTCGACACGGATTTCCGCGGCAGCGTGAAGCTGGGAGGCGTCGCGCTCGACGGCCCCTCCCCGCGCGTCGGCGTGATCTTCCAGGAGCCGCGACTGCTGCCGTGGTTATCGATCGCGGACAACGTCGGCTTTGCGGCCGGCCCGCGAGGCGGGCGCGCGCCGGCCGTCGCCCGGCTGCTCGACGAAGTCGGCCTTGCCGGCGTCGCCCGGCAACTGCCGGCCACGTTGTCGGGCGGAATGGCCCAGCGCGCCGCGATCGCGCGCGGGCTGTTCGGCGAACCGGATCTGCTGCTGCTCGACGAACCGTTCAGCGCGGTCGACGCGATGACCCGGATGCGGTTGCAGACGCTGCTGCTCGATGTCGTCGCGCGGCACCGGATGGCCGCGATCGTCGTCACGCACGATCTCGACGAAGCGCTGTACCTGGGTGATCGCGTGCTGATGCTCGCGCCCGACCCGGGCCGCATCGACGACGAGATCCATGTCGAGGCCGCACGACCGCGCGACCGCCGCGACCCGTCGCTGGCCGTGCTGCGCGCGCGGCTGCTGGACGCATTCCAGCATCTTCAGGATCGTGTCGATGGAGCGAAGCGTTTGACGCACGGCAACCCGCGTGAGGACTCCGGAATTCGCGCGGGCTGATTCCGGGCTGATTCATCACCGATTCGTCGCCGGCATCTCCCGACCCCGATCCGGCACACGTTCAACGCCAGGGCAACGCATCCGCAGTGTCACGCGCGTGCGGCGAGCGTCGCCGTCGTATCGGCGCCCCAACAGGGTGCGCGGGAGATCGAGCGTGCCCGCTCACGTCGCAGCCCCATGCAAGGCCGCGACGCGCCGGTGCACCGACGCACATCAACCGTGCTCAACCGTGCGTATGCCGCAATTCGCCGTCGATGGTCTGCGGCAGCGTCAACAGGTTGAAGATCGGGCACACGGCCTCGACCGCCTGATGCAGTGCACGAATCGTCTCCGGCGGTTCGGGCGACACGATATCGAGCGTGTAGCGGAGGTTGTGCGGGAACACCGGCACATGCTCGAAGCCCGGCTGCTGCGCGAGCGGATGCTGGTCGCCGGTCACCTCGACTTCGATCGAGTCGATCTTCAGGCCGCGCTCCGCGGCCTGGATCAGCGTGATGTGCGTCAGGCAACTGCCGAGCACGCCGAGTTGCAACTCAGGCGACGCCGGCCCGAGGTTGTAGCCGGCAAAATCGGGCGGACTGTCGCTGATCACCTGGAAATCGCGAATGCGGATCTCGCGCACGCCGCTGCGGCCCAGTGCACGCACGGTCGCTTTCAGCGGCGTCGCCTTGAATTCCGGATCGTTGCGCGCGGCATCCTTTTTCGCGAGCCAGGCGTCGCGCTTCTGTTCGAGATAGTCGTTCAGTGTCGTCATGGTCGGGCCGGTACGGTCGCAATCATCGGCCTCGCATGCGACGGCCGGTTGAGGGGAGTCGTCATGCTATTCCGATCCGCTTCGGCCGCTAAACGATCTTTCCAGCAAAGCAATTCGCGCCGCGCGATGTCACATTGCAACCTCCGCGTTCAGGAACGCGTCGGCAGTTATGCACCGTCCTCCGACTTATCCACAATTTCCGTGCATAACCCTGTGGAGAACCTGGCGGCAATCGCGCTGCCGCCCTTGCCGACAGGCGTCGCCGCGCCGCCGTCGCCGCGTCGCGGGCACGGAACGCGAACAGCGGCGCATCGGGTTCGACGCTCGCCCGGATCCGGTTCCTCATCGTGCCGGCGCATCGGTTGCGTCAATATCGGCGATCAGGATGTCCGCACCAGAAGTGTGCTGCTTCGACGACGTCCGCACCGTGTCGTGACGCGAGCGCGGCCCGACGATCCGGTACCCGCCGCCCGCCTCGAGACATCACGCGAGCGCGTCGTCACGCAGACGGAACTGCGCGACCGCCGCGCTCAGCCGCGCGCCTTGTTCGTCGAGCGACAGCGCCGCGGCCGCGGCCTCCTCGACCAGCGCGGCATTGCGCTGCATCGCCTGCTCCATCTGGATGACCGCGGCGTTCACCTGCTCGATGCCCGACGATTGCTCTTCGAACGCGTGGCTGGTGTCGCTCATGATCGTGTTGACGCGCTCGACCGCGGCGACGAGCTCGGCCATCGCCGAGCCGGCCAGGGCGACGAGACCGCTGCCGTCCTCGACGCGCTGCGCGGAATGGCCGATCAGCTCGCGGATTTCCTTCGCCGCCGACGCGCAGCGCTGCGCGAGCCCGCGCACTTCGGTCGCGACGACCGCGAAGCCGCGCCCTTGCTCGCCCGCGCGCGCGGCTTCGACGGCAGCGTTCAATGCAAGGATGTTGGTCTGGAACGCGATGCTTTCGATCACGCCGACGATCCCGGAGATCTTCGCGGAACTGTGCGAAATCGCCGACATCGTCTCGACGACGCGCTGCATCGCGTCGCCGCCGCGCGACGCGATGCCCGCCGCGCCCTCGACGTAGGTGCGGGCATCGCGCGCGTTGTCCGCGTTCTGGCGCACGGCCGCCGTCAGCTGCTCGACGCTCGCCGCCGCCTGCTGCAGCGAAACGGCCTGCTGCTCGGTGCGCGCCGACAGGTCGACGTTGCCGCTCGCGATCGTGCGGACGTCGCCGACGATCGTCTCCGTACTCGTGCGCACCTGGTTCACGGTGTCGACGAGGCCGTCCTGCATCCGCTTCAGCGCATGCAACAGATACGCCATCTCGTTCTCGCCGGGCACGACGACCGTGCCGGTCAGGTCGCCCTTCGAGATCTTTTCGAACTGGCCGACCGCGAGCCTGATCGGCTCGATGATCGCCTTCGCGAGCACGCGCTGCGCCACGAAACCGACGACGAGCGCAAGCACCGCGACCGCGACCATCCCCCACACGATCCGGTGGAAAAGGACACCGGCCGCCTCGTAGCGCGCCTTTTCACGCGCGACCTGGAACGATTCGAGCGCATCGATCGCCTCCTGGTACGCGGTGAACAGGGCCGGCGGCGCGGTGCGTTGCGTGTCGAGGAAGCCGAACGCGTCGTCGCCGTCGAGTTGCGCGAGCGCCTTCAGGAACACGCCGTCGAGCAGGGCACGACGGCGATTCTGCAGCGTGTCGAACAGCGCCTGTTCGTCGGCGCTGCGCGCGTGCAGGCGCGCGTAGGCATCCAGTTCGTCGTTGCTCTGCTTGAGGAGCGCGTGGACTTTCGCGACCTCTTCCTTCGCCGACCGGCCGGCGCTGATGACCTGCGCGACGTCGCTCATCCGTTCGCGCAGCACGAGCATGCGCTCGGAGCTGGTCTTCAGGTGCAACAGCGACGCGGTGTCGTCGCGGTACATCGCCTCGAGCGAACCGTTGCCCATATAGAGGGCCGCGATGCATGCGCCGACCACCAGCACGAGCAGCACGGTATAGCCCGCGATGGTCGCGACGAGACCACCACGGATAGTGAGTTGTTTTCGCATGACGTTCCCTTGCGCCGGCCGGGCGCGGCCAGCGGCGGATGTGGATTCCGGATCACGAAAGACGCGCGCCGTGTCGCAACACGCGGCGCATGGGCTGCGAACGGGTTAACGGCGGGTGGAACCGGGAGGTTTTATCCGCACGCGACGCGAATCTTGACGATTGCGACAAAGGAAGCAGAAAGGTGCACTCGACCCGTGCGCCAAGCAGTACCAACGATTGCGTGGGTCGCTTTCCACGAGCGTCGGGCGGAACACGAGGAACACGAGGCACGCGAATCGCTCGACGCGTCCCGACAGGTATCTAACCACCGCCGGCCAGCCGTGAACGGATCTCGTCAACCGAGAGATCGCGCTGATGCGTGGCGATCTGCCATGTATTTCCCCAGCGGTCTTTCACCATAGCCCGCCTGTCGCCATACGGCATGTCGGCCGGCGCTTCGAGCGAAATCGCGTGTGCCGCGAGCGCCCGCCGATAGGTCAGGTCGGCATCCTCGACATAGACATACAGAAACGCGGGCATCGGATCGCGCAGGCCGTCCTCGCCGCTGATCATCACGACGGAATCGCCGATCCGGATTTCCGCGGGCAACCCGGGTCGAAACGCGCCCTGGGCGTGAAATACCGATCGCATGAATTCGATCAGGTGTTCCGGATCCGGCACCACGATGCGGGGCGTGACGGTATGCCATCCGTCGGGCTGAAATCGGGCCATGTCGGGCAGCCTCCGAAGAGATTTCCGCGGGTATTCTCCTCCGGCTCCGGCGCGCTGCAAAGGGCACGCCGCCGCCGGCCGGAACGCCCTTGGTTCAATCGACGATGAGCGGTTTCGCGCCCGTCCGGGCGGACAATCGACGGGCCTCCTTTACGAACCCGGCCTGACGACGCCGGCTTCGTCATAAGCGACGATGTTCAACCCTTCCGTCGCCGCCGGCGCGACGAAGTACCGCGTCATCCTGTCGAACTCGGCGTCCGATGCCTGGAACGGATGGTCGCCTCGCGCGTTGCGTGCGCGCAGCCGCGCCTTGCAAACGGCATCGCTGACGTCGACGTAATGCAGCCGATGACCGCAGCCGGCGGCCTGCGAAACGGCGAGCCCCCATGCGCGCGCGGCGACGGTATTGAACGGCACATCCAGCACCACCGACACGCCGGCCTGCAGCACCGCGCGGGCCTGATCTGCAATCACGTTGCCGACGCGCCGTGCACACCGGACGTAGTCGTCGATCGACAGGATCTCGCCCGGATAAAGATGCGCGAGCCACGCGTCTTCGCTGATCGCAACGACCGGCCCGGCGCTCGCGAGCCGCGCGACGAGCGTCGATTTTCCGGAAGCGATCTTGCCGCATACCATGTGGAGCAACACGGCATCGTCCGATGCCGTCGCGTGAAGTGACTTCGTCTGCATTCCAGGTTCTCCGTCGAATGCCCGGAAAGCAAAAACCCGCCTTCCAGGCGGGTTGTGACGATATCCATTCAGTCGATCGCTACCCCGCCGGCAATATCGCGGCGCGAATAATCGAACGGATTGGCGAATGGGTCATGCGCGTCAGAATAACCAGCGGCCCGATTGCGGGCAAGCGAATCGGAAACGGCATACTTCAACCCGCAGGCTTAAAGCTGATACCCTTGCCGGAAAACAGATATGGAGTTCCGTGGCGGCCCGCGCCACCTCCATTCAGAAAACAGAAAACCAAAGAGAGGGCATTCCGAAATGAAACGTGGTTTTGTATTTGCCGGCCTGCTGGCAATGTCGTTATTCGCCGCGCAGGCGGCACGGGCGCAGGAAAAGGCCGCGCCGCCTGTTTATACGTGGCTGTCCGAGCGTTTCCCGGATTACACCCGCTACGATTCCCCGGTATTGACCATCAGCGATTCGGGTTTATCGGCCGACCAGGGCATCGTCGACGCGCAACTGACGCTGGTCCAGTCTCCGCAAGGCGTCGATTCCGTACTGGGGCTGGCCGTCGCCTTCCATACGAAGCAGAAGTGGAATTTCAATACCGTGCGCGACTACGGGAAATTCGGCACCCGCTACCGGCAGCCGGACCTCCCCGTCGTGATTCCGACGCTGAACGGCGGCGGCTACAACGACACCGGATACTGGAACACGGCAGCCGATGGCGGCAAGACCTGGCCCGTCAACGGCGGCGTCTTCATCCTGCTGGACCGCCTCAACCTGAAGACCTACGAGATCAGCGGGACCGACCTCGTGCTCAGCCTCTCGGACTACGACGCAACCGACAAGGTCTTCAGGATCCGGATTCCGGCCGCGTACCTGTCGCGCTTTCTCGCCAGCATTCCGAACGACCGCCGTCTGGTGCCGGAAGAGCTGAGGGGCCGCCCGATGGGCTTCGGCGTGCATTTCGTCGACCTCGACGAGCGGGTACAGTCGGGCATGAAGCTCCCCGGCGGCGCGCTGCAGATCCTCGGTGTGCTGCCCGGCACCGTCGCCGATCGCGCCGGCCTGAAGAACTACGATGTGCTGATCCGGTTCGGCGATCGCCCGCTCAAGACGATGGCCGACCTGGCCGACGCCGTGCATGCGACCGCCAAGGGCACCGTGGTGCCGCTGACCGTCTGGCGCGATGCCAGGGCGGTCACGCTGCAGGCGCAATTCTGAGCGCGCCGCCGGGCTGGTGCGCGAACGCGGCCTGACGCCGCGGCGCATGCATCACGCGTCACACGTCACGCGGCCCCGTCGTGCCCCTTCGGAAACGCGCCATGGCTCATCGCGTCGAGTTGCCGCTCGATCTCCGCGCGCAATTCGGCGGAGATCTCGACGCTGTCGAGCAACTGCGAAATCCATAGCCCGTCGGCAGCGAGCCGGCAGATCATCAGCGTCGCGGCCTGCTTGAGCGGCACCGGGTCGGGGCGCGTCCATTCCCGCATCGGCACCGACCATCGTTCGCGCGTGTCCTGGTCGGTAATCATCGACGCGACGAGCACGCGCAGCACGTCTGTACTCGCGACCGGCTGCGACTCGTCGAGCACCGCGTGCATGTAGGCCCGCGCCGCCGCACCGGCGCCGCCGGCATCCGCCGCCACCCGCTCGGCCATCTGCGCGGCGAACCGCCCGGTCGCCTGACCGAACAGCGCATCCAGCAGCCCCTGCTTGTTCGCGAAGTGATACTGCAACGCGCCCTTCGTCACGCCGGCGCGCTCGGCCACCGCATCGAGCGTCAATGCGGCCACGCCGTGATGTGTCGCGATTTCCGATGCGGCCGCCAGCAGCTGCGCGCGCACCTGGTCCGGTGCTTTTTTCCGACGCACGCCGGCGGTGGCGACGGCCGGCGCCGACGATGCTTCAGGCGCCCGCGCACCGGCCACGGCAGCCGGTTCGACAGGCTCGGCCACATCGTGCGGCGCGGGTTCGAGGTGCTTTTTCATGATGCGGATGTTAGCACCGGGCGTCTCGATATAAACATTCCGGCTGGATGGTATGATCCGCCGCATGACTCGATCCACCCCCTCCCCCTGGTCCGCGCTCGACACCGCCATCGCCCGTGGACGCGACGCCCTCGTGCGTCTCCAGCAGCCCGACGGCAGCTGGTGTTTCGAACTCGAATCCGACGCGACGATCACCGCGGAATACATCCTGATGATGCATTTCATGGACAAGATCGACGACCTCCGCCAGGAGCGGATGGCGCGCTACCTGCGCGCGAACCAGCGGCTCGACACGCACGGCGGCTGGGCACTGTACGTCGACGGCGATCCGGACGTGTCGTGCAGCGTGAAGGCGTACTTCGCGCTGAAGGCGGCCGGCGACAGCGAGCACGCGCCGCACATGGTCCGCGCGCGCGACGCGATCCTGAAGCTCGGCGGCGCGGCACGCTCGAACGTGTTCACGCGCATCCTGCTCGCGACGTTCGGCCAGGTGCCGTGGCGCGCGGCGCCGTTCATGCCGATCGAATTCGTGCTGTTCCCGAAGTGGGTGCCGATCTCGATGTACAAGGTCGCGTACTGGGCGCGCACGACGATGGTGCCGCTGCTCGTGCTGTGCTCGCTGAAGGCGCGCGCCCGCAATCCGCGCAACGTCTCGATCCGCGAGCTGTTCGTCACGCCGCCGGATGAGGAACGCCGGTACTTCCCGCCGGCGCGCGGCATGCGCAAGCTGTTCCTCGCGCTCGATCGCACGGTGCGTCATGTCGAGCCGCTGATGCCGAAGGGCCTGCGGCAGCGCGCGATCCGCCACGCCGAAGCGTGGTGCGCGGAGCGCATGAACGGCGAGGACGGGCTCGGCGGGATCTTCCCGCCGATCGTGTACAGCTACCAGATGATGCAGGTGCTCGGTTACCCGGACGATCATCCGCTGCGGCGCGATTGTGAGAACGCGCTGGAAAAGCTGCTGGTCACGCGGCCGGACGGCAGCATGTATTGCCAGCCGTGCCTGTCGCCGGTGTGGGATACCGCGTGGAGCACGATGGCGCTCGAGCAGGCGCGCGGCGTGGCGGTGCCGGAAGACGGCGAGCCGGACGACGCGCGGCGCGCACTCGATGCACGCATCGCGCGCGCGTACGACTGGCTGGCCGAACGCCAGGTGAACGACCTGCGCGGCGACTGGATCGAGAACGCGCCGGCCGACGTCCAGCCGGGCGGATGGGCGTTCCAGTACGCGAACCCGTACTACCCCGACATCGACGACACCGCGGTCGTCACCGCGATGCTCGATCGCCGCGGCCGCACGCATCGCAACGCGGACGGCACGAACCCGTATGCGCCGCGCGTCGCGCGCGCGCTCGACTGGATGCGCGGGCTGCAATCGCGCAACGGCGGCTTCGCGGCGTTCGACGCCGACTGCGACCGCATGTACCTGAACGCGATCCCGTTCGCCGATCACGGCGCCCTGCTCGATCCGCCGACCGAGGACGTGTCGGGCCGCGTGCTGCTGTGCTTCGGCGTGACGAAACGCGCGGACGACCGCGCGTCGCTCGCGCGCTGCATCGAATACGTGAAGCGCACGCAGCAGCCCGACGGCAGCTGGTGGGGCCGCTGGGGCACGAACTACATCTACGGTACGTGGAGCGTGCTGGCCGGCCTCGCGCTCGCCGGCGAGGACAAGTCGCAGCCGTATATCGCACGCGCGATCGAATGGCTGCGTTCAAGGCAGCATGCGGATGGCGGCTGGGGCGAGACGAACGACAGCTACATCGACCCGAAGCTGGGCGGCACCAATGGCGGCGAGAGCACGTCGAACTTCACCGCGTGGGCGCTGCTCGCGCAGATGGCGTTCGGCGACTGCGAATCCGATTCGGTGAAGCGCGGCATCGCGTATCTGCAGTCGGTGCAGCAGGAAGACGGTTTCTGGTGGCATCGTTCCCACAATGCGCCCGGCTTCCCGCGCATCTTCTACCTGAAGTATCACGGCTATACCGCGTACTTCCCGCTGTGGGCGCTCGCGCGTTACCGGCGGCTGGCGGGCGCGGCGGCGGCAGCGCCCGCAGCAGTCGATGCGGCCGACACGGCCGTCGCCTGAACGATCGCGCGCCGCCCGGCGCTCAGCGATCGATCGGCAGCGGCGCATCGGCCGCGACGAGCTGCTGCTCGCGCATCTCGCGCCAGAAATCGGCGGGGATATCGAACGTCAGTGCCGCTGAATCTTCCGCGATCCGCTCGGGCCGGCTCGCGCCCGGAATCACCGCGGCCGTCGCCGGATGCGCGAGCACGAACTGCAGCGCGGCCGCCTTGACCGGCACGTCGTAGCGCGCCGCGATCGCGCGAATGCGCTCGACCTTCGCGACGATGTCGGGCGGCGCCTTCCGGTATTCGAAGTGCGCGCCGCCGACGAGCACCCCAGAACTGTACGGGCCGCCGACGACGATCCCGACGTTGCGGGCCGCAGCCGCCGGCATCACGCGCTGCAGCGCGCGTGCGTGGTCGAGCAGCGTGTAGCGGCCGGCCAGCAGCATGCCGTCCGGTTGCGGTTCGGCCAGATCCAGCACCAGTTCGATCGGCTCGACGCGGTTCACGCCGAGGCCCCACGCACCGATCACGCCTTCTTCGCGCAGCTTGCCCAGCACGCGGAACGCGCCCTTGCGCGCGGCCTCGAACTGCGCGAGCCATTCGTCGCCATGGATGTCCTGCGCGATGTCGTGCACCCAGACGATGTCGAGGCGGTCGGTGCGCAGGCGCTTCAGGCTGTCCTCGATCGAGCGCAGCGTCGCGTCGGCCGAGTAGTCGCTCACCAGCCGGTTCGCGCGGCCATGCGCGAAGATCCCGCTCTTTTCGCCGTAGTCGCGCGTCTTCGCGTCTTCCATTTCGTCGAGCACGAGGCGGCCGACCTTCGTGCTGGTGACGTAGTCGTCACGGCGATGGCCGGCGAGCGCGTCGCCGAGGCGTGATTCGGCCAGGCCGGCGCCGTACGACGGCGCGGTATCGAAGTAGCGGATACCGCGCGCCCACGCGGCTTCGACGGTGGCGATCGCTTCATCGTCGGGAATGTCGCGGAACATGTTGCCGAGCGGCGCCGCGCCGAAACCGAGCCGGTTGTCGGCCGGCAGCGTGTCTTTGAGACTCATCAGTTGCTCCGGGTCTGACAGGAAAGTGAACCCAGTCTAGGTTGCACACATAAGTCTGTCCAAGACATAATTCGTCAAACTTGAGTCCCAGAAGGTCTTATATGCTCGACATCCGCCAGCTTCAGTATTTCATCGCGGTCGCGGAAGAGGAACACGTCGGCCGCGCGGCCGAACGCCTGCACATTTCGCAATCGCCGCTCAGCCGCCAGATCGCGCAGCTCGAGGAAAAGCTCGGGCTGACGCTGTTCGAACGCAGCCAGCAGCGCATTCGTCTGACGCGTGACGGCCGCACGTTCCTCAGTGAAACGCACGCGTTCCTGCGTCACGCGAACCGGCTCGAATCGCTCGCGCGCCGGCTCGGCCGCGGCGACGAAGGCGGCCTGTGCATCGGCTACCTCGAAACGGCCACGCACTCGGGCGTGCTGCCGCGCGCGCTGAAGACGCTGCGTGCCGATCGCCCGTCCGTTCACATCGCTCTGTATAACTATCAATCCGCCGCGCAGCTCGAAGGCTTGCGCGAACGCAGCCTCGACATCGCGCTCGTCACCGAGCCGCCTGCACCCGACGATCCCGAACTCGATTCGATGAGGGTGCTGAACGATCCGATGCTGCTCGCGATGCCCGACGGGCACCCGCTCGCGAAGAAGAAGACGCTCGTCGCCGACGATCTCGCCGCGCAGGCGTGGATCGGCGTGACGCAGCACGAAAGCGCGCCGCGTCACGGCGCGTTCGTCGCGGCGTGCGCGAAAGCCGGCTTTTCGCCGGACATTTCGGTGGAAGCGACCGAGCCGCTCGCGGCGCTCGGCCTCGTCGCCGCCGGGCTCGGCGTGACGATGATCCAGCAGAGCCTGCGTCACCAGGTGCCGGAAGGCGTCGTGCTGCGCGAGCTGCCGTGGTTCAGTTACCGCACGCCGCTGTGGGCCGCGTGGCACAAGGTCAACCTGCGGCCGCTGGTCGGCATCTTCCGCGAAATCCTGACCGGCGAAGAGGTCGTCGCGGTGGCCGGAAAGTGACGCCGCGGATGGCCGGGGGGCCTGTACATCGGTGCCGTCGCGCATGCGAAGCAAACATGGCAACGCCTTCGGCACGAGCCTGAACCCGCGACGAAGGCGCTGACGGAGCCCGATATCGCCGGGCTCCTGCTCACGCGATGCGATGCGATGCGATGCGATGCGATGCGTCGAGTCGCGCTGCCGTCAGGCCGCCGCGAACCGCTTCGCCAGTTCCGCGAGGCCGTCTTCGTAGATCCCGCGGAACAGCTTGACGGTGTCGTCGTCGGTCGCGCCGTGCGGCGTGAACGTGCCCGACCATTCGACAGTCGACGCGTTCGGGCCGTTTTCGCGCACGCGCAGCGTCGAGCGATAGTTCACGACCGGGAACGGCGCTTCGAGGATCGCGTACGTGTAGCTGCGTTGCGCTTCGTCGAACGCGACCAGCCGCTCGACGATCGCCTCGCCGGCCGGGTTCGCGAGACGCCGCACGCGCCCGCCTTCGCTCAGCTCGCTGGCCGGAATGTACGACAGCCAGTCGGGCAGCGACCCGAAGCCGCCGATCAGTTGCCAGACCGTCCCGGCCGAAGCCGGGAGTTCGATCCTTGCATTGGCCTGTGCCATGTCATCACCTTTCAGGATTGACGTCAGGATTAGCGATCGATCGGCAGTGGCGCGTTGGCCGCGATCAGACCTTGTTCACGCATTTCGCGCCAGAAGTCGGCCGGGATCACCACGTTCAGCGCTGCCTGGTCTTCCGCGATCCGCTCCGGGCGGCTCGCGCCCGGAATCACCGCGACGGTGGCCGGATGCGACATCGAGAACTGCAGCGCGGCGGCCTTGATCGGCACGTCGTAGCGCGTGGCGATCGCCTTGATCCGCTCGACCTTCGCGAGAATGTCCGGCGAAGCCTTCTGGTATTCGAAATGCGTGCCGCCCGCGAGCACGCCCGAGCTGTACGGGCCGCCGACGACGATCCCGACGTTCTGCGCGGCAGCCGCCGGCATCACGCGTTGCAGCGCGCGCTCGTGGTCGAGCAGCGTGTAGCGGCCGGCCAGCAGCATGCCGTCCGGTTGCGGTTCGGCGAGGTCCAGCACCAGTTCGATCGGCTCGACGCGGTTCACGCCGAGACCCCATGCCTTGATCACGCCTTCTTCGCGCAGCTTGCTCAGCACGCGGAACGCACCCTTGCGCGCGACTTCGAACTGCGCGAGCCATTCGTCGCCGTAGAAGTCCTGCGCGATGTCGTGCACCCAGACGATGTCGAGGCGGTCGGTGCGCAGGCGCTTCAGGCTGTCCTCGATCGAACGCAGCGTCGCGTCGGCCGTGTAGTCGTTGACGATGCGGTTCGGCCGGCCGTGTTCGAACAGGCCGCCCTTTTCGCCGAGATCACGCGCCGACACGTCTTCGATTTCGTCGAGGATCACGCGGCCAACCTTGGTGCTCAGGACATATTCGTCGCGTGGGTGGTTCGCCAGCGCATCGCCGAGGCGGATTTCCGCCAGGCCGGCGCCATAGAACGGAGCCGAATCGAAATAACGGATGCCGTGTTGCCATGCCGCTTCGACGGTGGCCGCGGCTTCCGCGTCGGGGATGTTGCGGAACATGTTGCCGAGCGGGGCCGTACCGAAACCAAGGATCTTGTTACCGGGCAGCTTGTCTTTGAGACTCATGATTTTCTCCAGGGAATGAGGGAAAGCGGGTTCAGTCTAGGTACGTCGGTTAAGTCTGTCCAAGACGGAATTCGACACACTTGAGTCCCCGGAGGTCTGAATGGCCGTTTCAAGGCCTGCCTCGATGCCCCGCCCCGATACCCCGTTCCGGCAGGACGCCCGACCGGCAAGGCTTTCGACCGAATCCGCACCCGATTCGTGATTCCAGATCAAAAATCATTTGGGCCGGCAGCCGTTTTTCCCGGGCGCCGCGATACCTATATTGGCTGCACTCGCAACGACATCGACGTGGTTGCGGTTCACTCGACCCGACAGGTATCCATGATGAAAACGCTGATTTCTTCCACGCTTGCCGCACTGATCCTTTCCGCACCGACGCTGTCGTTCGCGCAGCAGGCCGACCATCAACTGACCCGCGCCGAAGTAAAGGCCGAAATGGCGCGCCTCGCGGCCGTCGGCTACACCCCGGCGCTGGACCACAACCAGTATCCGGTCGCGATCCTCGCCGCCGAAAAGCGCGTGCGTGAAAACACCGTCGCACAAAACGCGCCGGGCACCGCACCGGCCGCCGCGACGTCCGGTTACGGCAGCGAAGCCCGCACCGCCGGCGAATCCGGCCGCGTGACGACGATCAACGGCCGCGACTCGATCTATCGCGGTCATTGAGCCGCGCCGACGCGCAAGAGAGCCCGCCTCCCGATACGCGCCCCCCTTCGTCCCGCCCTTCCGCATGGCCGGCCCGAATCGCCTGAACAGGCATTCGGGCCGCGTGTCGTCGCCGCATTTTTTCTCCCCCGCCCTGCCCCGCGAAACCCGCTCGCACATCGTCACCGCGTACGCCGATTCGTGACTGCGCAGTACAAGTTCTTATGCCGCTTCATCCGTTTATCCGCCGCGCGCCGCGCCGGATACTGCGCACCATCCGGCGCCAGGCGCCCCACTCGATATTTCGCACACACGTATGAATCGATATCCAGGATTGAAGCGCATCGCGCGACCGGCCGTGCTGGCCGCCATTCCACTGGCCGCGCTCGTCGCGTTGTCCGGCTGCCGGTCGGACGACAAGGCACCGGCCGCGACGCCGAGCGTGGTCGTCAGCGCGCCCGTCGCGCGCGACGTCAACGACGTCGACGTCTATACGGGCCGCTTCGAAGCGGTCGACACCGTCGACGTGCGCCCGCGCGTGAGCGGTTATCTCGACAAGGTCGCGTTCCAGGACGGCGCGACCGTCCGCAAGGGCGACCTGCTGTTCGTCATCGACCCGCGTCCGTATCAAGCGGCCGTCACGGCCGCGCAAGGCACGCTCGAACGCGCGCAGTCGCAACTGAAGCTGAGCCGGCAGGATTTCGAACGCGCCAGCATCCTGATCAGGACCGACACGATCGCGCAGAGCCTCTACGACCAGCGCAGGCAGGCCGTGCAAAGCGCGCAGGCCGAGGTGACGAGCGCGCAAGGTGCGCTCGAACGCGCGCGGCTCGACCTGTCGTTCACACGCATCGTCGCGCCGATGTCCGGCCGCATCAGCCGCAAGCGCGTCAGCGAGGGCAACCTCGTGAAAGGCGGCGACAGCGACGCGACCGTGCTGACGACGATCGTGTCGCAGGACCCGATCGACATCTACTTCGATGTCGACGAGGCAAGCTACCTGCGCTATACGCGCGAGGCGCAAAAAAGCGGCGGCAGCGCGTCGTCGCGGCAGGTCGCGATCGCGCTGCCGGGCGATGCGCAGCCGTCGCTGACGGGCACGATGGATTTCGTCGACAACCGCCTCGACGACTCGACCGGCACGTTGCGGCAACGCGCGCGCGTCGCGAATCCGGACCGGCGCCTGAGCCCCGGCCAGTTCGGCCGCGTCTATCTGTCGAGCCGCGTCGCGCATCACGCGCTGCTCGTGCCGGATGCGGCCGTCGCGACCGATGCGACGCGCCGCGTGCTGTATTTCGTCGACGCGAACGGCACCGTCGCGATTCGCCCCGTGACGCCCGGCCGCCTGTACGGCAACCTGCGCGAAATCGATGCGGGGCTGAACGCGGGCGACCGCGTGATCGTCGACGGCTTCCAGCGCGTGCAGGCCGGCGACAAGGTCAAGGCCGTGCCGCGCGCGATCGAAGCCGCCATGTTGGCCCGCGCGGCGAGCGGCACGACCGGGAGCGCGCAATGAACCTCGGCCGTCTGTCCGTCCAGCAACCGGTGCTCGCGATCGTCCTGTCCATCGTGCTGACCATCGCCGGTGCGCTGGCCTATTTCTCGCTCGCGGTGTCCGAGTATCCGGACATCGCGCCGCCGACCGTCGTGATCCAGGCGACCTATCCGGGCGCGTCCGCGGAAACGGTGTCGCAAACGGTGTCGACGCCGATCGAACTCGAAGTGAACGGCGTGGAAGACATGCTGTACATGTACAGCCAGGCGACGTCCGACGGCAG
The DNA here is from genome assembly GCF_040545135.1 of Burkholderia sp. 572. Taxonomy (NCBI): domain Bacteria; kingdom Pseudomonadati; phylum Pseudomonadota; class Betaproteobacteria; order Burkholderiales; family Burkholderiaceae; genus Burkholderia; species Burkholderia sp. 572. The sequence continues at coordinate 60,719 of NZ_JBEPLH010000014.1, forward strand.
CCTGAACATCACCGTGACGTTCAAGCCCGGCACCGACGTCGACAAGGCGCAGGTGCTCGTGCAGAACCGCGTCGCGCTCGCGACGCCGCGCCTGCCCGAGCCCGTGCAGCGCAGCGGCGTATCGGTGCGCAAGTCGTCGCCGACGCAGCTCGGCACGATCTTCCTGTACTCGCCGGACCAGCGCTACGATCCGCTGTACGTGTCGAACTACGCGATCCGCAACGTCGCGGACGTGCTGAAGCGGATCGAAGGCGTCGGCGACATCAACCCGCTCGGCGCGCGCGAATACTCGATGCGCATCTGGCTCGATCCCGAGCGCGTCGCGTCGTTCGGCCTGAGCCCCGGCGACCTGATCGCCGCGGTGCGGGCGCAGAACACGCAGCTCGCGGGCGGCGTGGTCGCGCAGGCGCCGATCACGAACCAGGCGTTCCAGCCGAACCTGATCTTCGAAGGGCGGCTCAAGCGTCCCGAGGATTTCAGCGACATCGTCGTCAAGCAGGGCAAGGACGGGCGGCTCGTGCGGCTGAAGGATGTCGCGCGCGTCGAGGTCGGCGCACTCGCGTATGCGACCGACAGCTACATGCTGCGCCACCCGACGATCGCGTTGCAGGTGCTGCAGCAGCCCGGCGCGAACGCGGTCGCGACGATGGATGCGGTCGAGAAGAAGATGGCCGAACTGGCCAGGGACTTCCCGAAGGGCATCGTCTACAACATAGGCTACAACCCGACCGCCTTCATCGGCGACAGCATCCACGAACTCGTCAAGACCATCTACGAAGCCGTCGTGCTCGTCGTGTTCGTCGTGCTGCTGTTCCTGCAGGGCTGGCGGCCGTCGATCATCCCGATCCTGTCGATTCCGGTGTCGCTCGTCGGCACGTTCGCGGCGATGGCCGCGCTCGGCTACTCGATCAACAACCTGACGCTGTTCGGCCTCGTGCTCGCGGTGGGGATCGTCGTCGACAACGCGATCGTCGTGGTCGAGAACGTCGAGCGGCACCTGTCGGCCGGCGCCGGGCCGCGCGACGCGACGCTGCTGACGATGAAGGAAGTCGGCGGCGCGCTGTTCGCGATCACGCTCGTGCTGTGCGCGGTGTTCGTGCCGACCTCGTTCATTCCGGGCATCTCGGGCCAGTTCTTCCGCCAGTTCGGCGTGACGATCGCGATGTCGACCGCGATCTCGTTCTTCACGTCGGTGACGCTCGCGCCCGCACTCTCCGCGATGATGCTGAAAGCGCACGCCAGCGATCACGACGTGCCCGCTCCGGCATCGCGCATGGCCGCGCCGTTCGCGCCGTCGATGCGCGTCGCGCGGCGCTTCTCGAACGCGTTCAACCGCGTGTTCCAGCGCCTGTCCGATGCGTATGGCCGGCTCGTCAGGAAGGTCGTGCGGATCATCCCGGCGATGGGCGTGCTGTACGTGGTGCTGATCGCCGCGACCGGCTACCTGCTCGTGTCGAGCCCGAAGGGCTTCATTCCCGCGCAGGACCGCGGCTACCTCGTCGTGCTCGTGCGGATGCCCGACGGCGCGACGCTCGAACGCACGAGCGCCGTCGCACGCAAGATCGAGGACATCGCGCTGTCGGTGCCCGGTGTCGCACGCGTGCCGGTGTTCTCCGGCGTGAACGCGGCGACCGGCACGAACTCGGCGAACAGCGCCGGCCTGTTCCCGGTGTTCCAGCCCTGGCCCGAACGCAAGGCGCGCGGCCTGACGATCGACACGATTGCCGCCGAGATGCGCAAGCGGCTCGCGGCCGTCACCGAAGCGTCGATCGTCGTCGCGATGCCGCCGCCGGTGCAGGGCCTCGGCAGCACGGGCGGTTTCGCGATGCGGCTCGAAGACCGCAACGGCCTCGGCACCGCCGCGCTCGCGAAGGCGACGCAGGATCTGGTGGCGGCCGCGAACCGCACGCCCGGCATGGTCGGCGTCTATACGCCCTACTCCGCGACGAGCCCGCAGGTGCACGTCGAGCTCGACCGCGAGAAGGCCGAGATGCTCGGCGTGCCGAGCCAGGCCATCAACGACGCGGTCGAGACGTATTTCGGCTCGACCTACATCAACGACTTCAACATCGTCGGGCGCACCTATCGCGTGACCGCGCAGGCCGACCTGCCGTTCCGCGTCGGCGCTTCCGATCTCGCGCGGCTGAAGGTGCGCAACCGCGACGGCGAGATGGTGCCGATCGGCAGCGTCACGCGCATCGACGACACGCTCGGCGTCGATCGCGCGCCGCGCTACAACCTGTATCCGGCCACCGAGATCAACGGCGATACGGCACCGGGCCTCGGTTCCGGCTTCGCGATCAAGACGATGGAATCGCTCGCGAAACAGGTGCTGCCGCCCGGCATTTCGTTCGAATGGACCGATCTGTCGTATCAGCAGACCACGGCCGGCAACACGGGGCTGCTCGTGTTCCCGCTGTGCGTGCTGCTCGTCTACCTGGTGCTCGCCGCGCAGTACGGCAGCTGGAGCCTGCCCGTGTCGATCCTGCTGATCGTGCCGATGTGCCTGCTCGCCGCATCGCTCGGCGTGCGCGCGCTCGGCCAGGACGTGAACATCCTCACGCAGATCGGCTTCATCGTGCTGGTCGGGCTCGCCGCGAAGAACGCGATCCTGATCGTCGAGGTCGCGCGGCAGCTGGAGGCCGACGGCACCGAACTCGTCGAGGCCGTCGTCGAAGCCTGCGTGCAGCGGCTGCGCCCGATCGTGATGACGTCGCTCGCGTTCATCCTCGGCGTGCTGCCGCTCGTGATCTCCGACGGCGCCGGCGCGGAGATGCGCCAGGCGGTCGGCGCGGCCGTGTTCTTCGGGATGATCGGCGTGACGTTCTTCGGGCTGCTGTTTACGCCCGTGTTCTATGTGATGGTTCGCCGGCTCGCGTTGCGCAAGGCCGCTGTCGCGACCATCGCGACGGAGGTGGTGCAATGAAGTTCGTTCGACTCGTGGCCGCGCTGTCCGCGGCGACCGTCCTGACCGCGTGCACGAGCGCGCCGGTCGCCACCGTCACGCCGCCGCCGCTGGCCGCGACCTATGCGAACGCGGATCTCGCGGCCGGCGGCCCGGCCGCCGACACCGGCGCGTGGTGGCACGCTTTCCACGACCCGATCCTCGACGGGCTGGTCGACACGGCGCTCGCGAACAACCTCGACCTGCAGGCCGCAGTCGCACGCATCGACGCGGCGCGCGCGGTGCGGATCGGCGCGGCGTCGCAGTGGTTCCCTTCGGTCGACCTGAACGCGGGCGCCGGCCGCCAGCGGCTCTCCGCCTCGCAGGCATTCCCGACCGATACGCCGACGACCGGCAACGCGTTCGACCTGAATGCGAGCCTCGCGTGGGAAATCGACATCTTCGGGCGCATCCGCCAGGGCGTGTCGGCCGCCGACGCGGATATCGCGTCCGCGCAGAACGATGCGGCGGCGGTGCGGATCGCGACGATCGACGAAACCGTGCGCACCTACGTGACGGTGCGCGGGCTCGAGCAGCGGCTCGCGCTGGTCGAGGCCAACGCGTCGAGCCAGCGCAGCACCGAGGAATCGACGCGGCGCCTGTTCGACGCGGGCGTCGTGCCGGTGGCCGACGTGGACCGCGCCGCCGCGCAGACGGAAACCACGCTGGCCGAGCTGCCCGCGCTGCAACTTCAGCGGCAGGCCGCGATCCACCGGCTGTCGATCATCACCGCATCCACGCCGCAGGCCATCTACGCGCGCGTCGATCCGCCCGCGCCGGAACCGGTGTGGACGGCCGCCGCACCGGGCGTCGGCACGCCGGCCGACTTGCTGCGCCGCCGGCCCGACGTGCGCGCGGCCGAGGCGCGCGTCGTCGCCGCCTATGCACGGATCGGCGTGGCGGAGGCCGACCTGAAGCCGCACCTGCAACTGATCGGCGTGCTCGGTGCGGCGATCGACGGCTTCTCGGGCGCGACGCTCGCGCGGTCGCTCGCCTGGATGGCCGGCGCCGGCGCGAGCGCGCCGCTGTTCGACGGCGGGCGCCGGCGCAGCGTCGTCGCGTTGCGCCGCGCGCAGGCCGCGCAGGCGGTCGCCGCGTATCGCTCGACGGTGCTGACGGCCGTCGGCGACGTCGAGACGTCGATCGCCGCCACCGCCCGCGATCACAGCCGGACCGAGCGCCTCGAACGCGCGGTGTCGAACGCGCGCGGCGCTTATACGCAGATCAACCGGTCGTGGCGCAGCGGCGAATCGGCGTTCATCGATACGCTGGAGGTGCAGCGTTCGCTGCTCGCGGCCGAGGATTCGCTCGCGCAGGCGCGCACCGAGGAAATGCTCGGCCGGGTCAGGCTGATGACTGCGCTGGGGCAGTAGGCGCGCGGTTCAGGTGCGACCGCTGCCGCGCATCGGTCGATACGCAAAGGGCGGCGGGTTCGATGTGATTCGAACCCGCCGCCCTTTTGCATGTCGCTTGGCCAGCTGCGTGCGGCACCGGCTCAGTCGATGTCGCCGCCTTCCTTCAACTGCGCGCTCAAGTAGTCGAGAAAACTGACGATGCGCGACGACAACGTCGCATTGCGATAGAACACCGCGTGAATCGGCTGGCGGAACTCGACGGTATCGTCGACGAGCAGCTCGACGAGGCTGCCGTCGCGACGATGCGTGCCCGTCATGTAGTCGGCCAGGCACACGATGCCGGCGCCACTGAGCGCGAGCGTCAGCAGCGTCTCGCCGCTCGACGCCTGCAGCGCCGGATGAATCCGGTACACGCCGCCGTCGGCGGTGTGCAACGGCCAGTGGTTCAGCGTTTCCGGCTGCACGAAGCCGAGCAGCGCATGGTTCGCGAGATCGGCGACGCTCGTCGGCACGCCGGCTTTCTCCAGATAGGCCGGGCTCGCCAGGATGCGCAGCCGGCTGCTGCCGAGCCGGCGCGCATGCAGCGTCGAATCGCGCAGCTCGCCGATCCGGATCGCCACGTCGGTGCGCTGTTCGAGCAGGTCGATGATCTCGTCGCTCGTATGGAGTTCGGCCGTGATCGCCGGATAGGCTTCGCGGAAGCCGGGCATCATCGGCGCGATCACGTGCTGCATGAACGGCATCGCCGCGTTGATCCGCAAGCGCCCGGACGGCGTCTCGCGCTGGCTGACGATCTGTTCCTCGGCAAATTCGACCGACGCGATGATGTCGCGCGCGTAGTCGAGAAAGAGCTTGCCCTCGTCGGTCAATTCGAGGCGGCGCGTCGTGCGGCGGATCAGCGTCGTGTCGAGCTTCTCCTCGAGGCGCCGCAGGATCCGGCTCATTACCGAGGTCGGCTGATGCAGCTTGTCGGCCGCACCCGTCAGCGAACCGGTATCGGCGATGGTCACGAACGCGAGCATCTCGTCCAGGGTCGTCTTCATGGTCGGCAGTCTTCCGCAGTTTCGGAAACCGCCACGATAGTGCCGCCGCGCCGCTTTGATAAGCCGGCGCGCGCGCGAATCACAGTTGATTTCGATTCAATGATTCGCGGCGAATATGGTCCGAACAATCCGGCATGAAGCGGGAGGCCGCATACGCAAACGCGCCCGGGCGGGCGCGCTTTTCGTCAGACAAGGCAACACCGTGTCAGGCCGCGACGGGCATCTCGTCGCGAATCCAGTCGAGCATCGCGCCGTGCGTCGGCGCCCACCCGAGTTCCTGCCGCGCGCGCAACGCCTTCACGCGGCTGTTCGACGCGAGCGAGTCATGCGCGCGCGAATGGCCGAGCGCCTGCGCCGCATCCGCGATGTCCCATTCGACGATCGACGGCAAGCCGAGCCGCTCGCCGAGCGCATGGCCGATTTCCGCGAACGACGCTTCGCCGTTTTCCGCGAAGTAGAACGCACCGGGCGGCGCGGCATCGATCGCGCGCAAATACAGATCGGCGACATCGGCGACGTGCACGTTCGACCAGCGGTTCAGCCCCTTGCCGATCACGCGCACCGCGCCGGCATCGCGCGCGATCGCCGCGAGCAGCGGCAGCTGCACGCTGTCGCGGCGGATGCCGAGGCCGTCGCCGTAGATCATGCTGTTGCAGATCACGGCCGAACGGATGCCAAGATTGGCCGACGACATCACGAGCCGGTCGATCGCGCGGCGCTCGGCCTTCGCGGGTTTGACGACGGGCGTCGTCTCGTCGAATACGGGGGCATCGCCATGCGCGCCCTGTGCGTCGTCCGCGATCACGCTGGTGCCGCTCGTATGCACGAACGTCTTGCCCGAGCCGCTCAGCGCGCCGATGATCGCCTCGACGGCCTCGCGATGATCGCTGCTCGCCGCGTTGACGACGCAGTCCGCGTCGCGCGCGAACGCTTGCAGCAGCGCCGAGTCGTCGAGCGTGCCGACGACCGGCATGATGCCGGCCGCCGCGAGTTTCGCGGCGTTGTCGCCGTCGCGCGTCAAGCCGGTGACGACGTGCCCTGCCGAGACGAGCCGCGCGGCCACCGAGCCGCCGATGTAGCCGCTCGCGCCCGTCACGAATATTCTGATGCCTTTCATCTGCTGCTCCGAGAGCGAGACAGCCGGTACGGCAGACGTCTCGCGAAATGTCGTGCGTCGCAGTATCGGCGGCCGGCGTTGCGCGAGGAAGGGCGGCGTCGCGAAAACAGTTTTGAGCGCAACGGGATGATCGGCCGCGTCAGACGAACCCCTCGTCGACCAGCGTGCAGCCGTCCGCGGTGATCTCGTGCCGCTGGCCCGAGCCGCCGGCCACGCGGCTCCAGCTTTCGGACACGAGCATCGCCGCATCGCCGTCCGTGTGCAGCGCATAGCCGAATCCGCCATACATGCCCGGCACCGCGAACCACATGCGTTCGGCCTGCGCGTCGAATTCGAGTAGCGGCTCGAGCTCGGGCAGGCGCAGCGCGTCGACGCGCAAATGTGCGATGCGGCCGAGCATCATCGCGTGGAAGTGGCGCTGGATGGCGAACAGCGTGGCGTCGGGTACGAAGCGTCGCGGCTGCGGCGCCAGCAGGTCGACCAGATGCCGATGCCCGCGCCGCCCGGCGATATCGACCGGGCGCTCGCCGTGGGCATCGCGCAGCATGCGCCAGGCACCGAGCCGCAACAGTTCGGCGACGACCGCCTTCGGTGCGCCGCCGCGGGCGGCCTGATGCAGCGGCGCACGAAGCGACGTGCCGCCGAGCCGGGTCGCGTTGACGAGCGCACCCTCCTTCGCGACGAGTGCGAGCATCGTCGCCCAGTCGCCGTTCCTGGCCGCGTCGGCCAGCGCGTGCCGGGTCGCGACCTGCGCGTCGTCGAGCACGTCGGCGCCCGTGATGCCGTCCCATGTGATGCTCAACCGGATCTCCTCGTGTGTCGCGTTCGCGTGACCGCGTCGATCGCCCATCATAAGCGTTCGTCGCGGCTGCGCGATCGCGCGGCGCTGCTTCGGGCCCGGATTCCCCGGCGCCCGATCCGGCCACTGCCCGCACAGGCCCGTCGATCTGCGATGATGTCGGACGCGAGGCCACGCATCGCGATCGCCTCGCACGGGCGCGCCGCGCGCGCACCCGATCCATCCACCCCGACGAAGCATGCTCATCATGATCGACGTTTCCTCCATCACCGACGCGTTCGCCCCGAGCGGCGAGCCGACGCAGTACCGCGTATCGCCCGAGAAACTGATTTCCGGCGATCCGCTGCACACGCTCACACCCGGCTTCGCGAGTCCGTGCGGCCGCTTCTCGACCGGCATCTGGGAAAGCACGCCCGGCTGCTGGCACGTCGCTTACACCGAAGCGGAATACTGCGAGATCCTCGAAGGCACGTCGGTGATCACCGACCTCGAAGGCAACCGGAAGACCCTGCGCGCCGGCCATCGTTTCGTGATTCCGCCGGGTTTTCGCGGCACGTGGGAAGTCGTCGAACGCACGCGGAAGATCTTCGTCGCGTACGACGAGCAGCCGCCCGAATGAGCGGCGGGCGGGCGCGATCGATGCGGCATTGCACGACAGGTCGACGATCCGCCAGCCGCGCGGCATCGCCGCCGTGCGCCATCGTTCGTCCGGATTCGTCGCGACCGCATCGGTCGCCTTCCCGACAGCTCGGCACGCCGGCCGTGCGGCACGACCGGCCCGCCGGCTGAAACGTTACCGCCGGCCGTCGAGCGCCCCGAGAATCCCGTACGCGGCCTTCACGCGGTCCTCGTTCGGAAAGCTGCGGTTCGCGAGCATCACGATCGCGATCCGCTTCGACGGGACGAACGCGACATAGGTGCTGAAACCGTTGGTCGAGCCCGTCTTGTTGATCCACGTATTCGCACTCGGCGCGAGCGGCGGCTTGATCGCGGAGGCCGGCAACCCGTCGCGCAGCATCTTCATCGAGTTGCCTTCGAGCAGCGTCGGCAGCGCGACCGGATACGGATACTGTTCCCAGATCAGGTCCTGCGTCAGCGGCCCCGCGCGGAAATAGCCGGTGTGGGTGCGTTCGAGCGCGCGCTGCAGGCGCGGCGCGGTTTCGATCAGCCCCATGTTCGCCTGCACGAAGCGCAGCAGGTCGGCCGCCGTGGTCCGCACGCCGTAGGCCGGCTGCCACAGCATGCCGCCCGTCATCCGGATCGGCTTGCCGTCCTGCGTATAACCCTGTGCGTAGTCGGCCTGACGTGCTTCCGGCACGTTGATGTACGTGTGCGTCATGCCGAGCGCGGGAAAGAGCCGCTGCTCCATCAGCACCGCGAAATCCTTGTGCATCGCCTTTGCGGTGACCCACCCGAGCATGCCGACCGACACGTTCGAATACGTCCGGTACGTACCCGGCGCGTGCGCGGGCCGCCACGCGTCGAGATAGCGGATCAGGCCCGCGTCGTCGCGGATGCTGTCCGGCACCTGCACCGGCATGCCGCCGGACGTGTGCGTACCGAGATCGAGCAGCGTCACGACGCCGAACGGCTTGCCTTGCAGGGCAGGCAGGTACTTGCCGACCGGGTCGGCCAGCGACAGTTCGCCGCCCTCCTGCGCGTCGGCCGCGAGCGTCGCGGTCAGCGTCTTGCTGACCGAGCCGATTTCGAACAGCGTGTCGCCGGTGACGGGCTTGCCGGTTTGCGTCGACATCACGCCGTAGTCGAACACGTAGGGCTTGCCGTCGGCGACGATGCCGACCGCCATGCCGGGAATCGCGTACTGCTTCATCAGCGGCGCGACGTGGCGGGTCACGGTGTCGCGGAGGTCGTCCGGGGTGGCGGCGGCCGCGCGGCCGGCCGTGGCGGTGACGCACGCGGCGACGAACAGGGTCGCGGCGAAGCGTGTCGCGTTGAATCGCATGGTTGCGGTTCCTTCGATTTCCGATGGTTGCGTGGACAACAGATCCGGTCGCGCCATGCGGAAATCGCAGCGGCCGGCCTGCCGAAGCAGGACTATCCGCTGTAAGCCGTCCGTCAACAATCGACGTTATGTTGATCGAGCCTAAAGAAAAACTTATGGGCTTGGCGAAGGAGTGGATGACCGCTGCCGCCGGCGCGGCATGCTCGATGGTTTGCGGGGAACGTCGAACGGCACCGTCGCGTGCACTGCCACGAACGCGACACGTCGGTGACGTTGCCGTACAAGCGAGTCACGGCGCCGCCAACACGACGGCTCGAGCGCGTTACCCCGGCAACCGGTCCAGAAACGCCAGCATCGCCGCGTTGAACCGCGCGGGCCGCTGCAGCGGCGCGAAATGGCTCACGCCGGGCAGGATCGTCAGCGTCGCGCCCGGGATCGTACGCGCCAGGTACGCCGCATGCTCGGGCCGGATGAATTCGTCGTGCTCGCCCAGCACGATCGTGACCGGCACGGCGATCGCCGCGAGATCCTCCGCGCTGTAATCCGGTTGCGTGCGCATCATTTCGCTGACGGCCGCGACGAATGCATCGAACTCGCCCGGTGTCGCGGAAAGCGCCGCATAGTCCTTGCGATGCCGCGCGAAGCAGCGGTCGAGCAGCGGGCCCGGCACGATCTCCTTCGTGCCGCCCGGGTCCATGTTGCATGCGAAGAAGAACACGCCGGCCGCACGTTCCGGCGCGCGATCGGCCAGCACGAGTGCGATGCACGCGCCGTCGCTCCAGCCGACGAAGCGCGCACGGTCGACGTGCAGCGCATCGAGCACCGCGAGCACGTCCGACGCCATGCGTTCGTAGGAATAGGGTTGAGTGTCGCGCGTGCTGCGGCCGTGGCCGCGGCTGTCGATCACGATCGCGCGGTAGCCGGCCGCGAGCAGCGCCGGCACCTGGTTGCCCCAGTTGCCGCCGTGGCCGAGGCCGCCGTGCAGCAGCACGACGGGCGGGCCGTGGCCGAACGACGCGTGCCAGATGCGCGCGCCGTCGTGTTCGAGCCATCCTTGCTCGTCGGCCGCCGGCAGCGGCGTGCCGCCTTGCGCGTCGAAGCGGACGAGGTCGTCGTCGTCGAGTTCCGCATGCATCGTTCTGCCGTCCTGTCGAGGGAGACGTGCTTGCGATTGTAATGCGTGCGGCCGCCGCGGCCGCATCCGCTCACGCCTGCGTCGACACCAGCCCGCCCGCCGACGAGCCGCCCGTCTTCTCGACGGCCGCCGCGAGTTGCGCGATCGCGGTCGCCAGCGCCCCCGCGATCGCACCGGCTTCCGCGCTCAGCGACTGCTGTTCGACCGCTGCGGCCGGGTCGTCCTTCGCGCGCTGTGCCGCGCTCGCCATCTGGCGCTCGATCGTGGCCAGTTGCTTCTGCAACCGGTCGATCAACGCTTTCAGCTGCGCGACCGCCGGATCGTCGGACGACGCGCCCGATGCGCCGAGCGTTTCGCCGGTGGCACCGGTCGAACCCTGCGCACCGGAAGTGCCTGCCGGACTCGTCGTACCCGTCGCGCCCGCGGCATTCGTCGCGCCATCGGTGGATGACGTCGCGGCGGGCGCGGCCGACGAAGCGTTCGCGCCAGGGCTGGCGTCCGCCAGCGAGGTGCGCGTGGTCGTGGAGAAATCGATCTGCATCGTGTCGGTCCCTGTGTCGGTAAACGAATCGTGGCTGGGGGGGAAAATTGCCTTCCAATTCGTTTACGGCATTCGTCACACGAAACTTGAGTATCGGGGTCCGACAGATTTGGCTGAAGATCGCCGGTTTTAGTCGCGAAAGGGCCAGATTCGCGGCGCCGCAGCGCTGATAAAATCGCGGCTTCGCCGGCGGAAGTCGCGCGCCCGCTGCCCCGGGGCGCGAGCGCGCAACGCCGCCGGTATCGACTCCCGCCCTTCCGGGCGCGGCACGCGACACGTGCCGACGCCGCGGTCGCGGCTGCGCGGGTCGCTTTTTCCGTTCGCCTGCGTGCCCCGCTCGCCGCTTCAAGCGGCGAGCGCCGTCCGGCGCGCGCTCACTTCATCACGCATTCGAGGAACACACGATGGCCCGCATCGGCGCCTTCTGCATCACGACGTGGCTTGCCGCCGCGATTCTCTACTTCGGCCAGCACTCCGTCGCGATGATCGTGTTGAGCGGTGTCGTCGTGTTCGGCGGATTCGACCTGCTGCGTCCGTAAGCGCGCAGGGCCACGCGGCCACACGGCCGCGCCCGGTCGGGATGGCCGGCGCGACTGTGATAGCCTCTCCCGCACCGTCTGTCACGCGCACGCCTCGCCGGCAACCAGGAGAACGGAATTTGAATCATGGTTCGAACCGCCACCCGGCCGCCCTCGCCTGCAAGGTGTGCTCGGCCCGCGCCCCCATCTGCGGGCTGGTCGATTTCTCGCGCTGCGGCGCCGACTTCATTGCCGGGAAGAAAGTCGACCCGTATGCGGGCGTGCCGGTCTACTACCATGCCTGCGAGCAATGCGGCTTCACGTGGGCGCCCATGTTCGACAGCTGGACCCACGACGATTTCGCGCAGCATGTCTATAACGCCGACTATGCACGCCACGATCCCGAATATCTCGAGATCCGTCCGCAGCAGCATGCCGACCTGATCTGCACCAGTTTTGCGGAAATGCGGGAAGGCCGGATTCTCGATTTCGGCTCGGGGCTGGGCTTGCTGGAACGTAAACTGGCGTCGCGCGGCTTCACGGACGTGACGTCGTACGATCCGTTCTCGCACCCGGTTCCGCCCGAAGGCACGTTCGACACGATCCTGTCGTTCGAGGTGTTCGAGCATCATCCGGCGCCGTTCGACCTCTTCGACCAGATCATGCGTTACCGGAAACGCGACGGCGCGCTGCTGTTCCAGACGTCGCTGATCAGCCGGGAGATCATCGAGCGCGGCATCGAGCAGTGGTGGTACTGCGTGCCGCGCAACGGGCACATCTCGTTTCACACGCCGCAGTCCCTGACGCTGCTTGCCCAACGCCACGGGCTCGAATACGGCGCGTTCAGTCCCGAGCTGCACGTCGTCTTCGATCGCGCGGCGACACCGCGCTGGCTCGACAGGTTTCTCAAGCCGTAACGGCTCGCCGGCGATCGGGCATGCAACGAACGCCGCGTGCCTTCACGCGGCGCTCGAACGGCTCGCTGCCGCTTGCACGGCGTCGCGCCCACGCCGCCCCGTCAGCATGCCCCGAACGTCGGCACCGCCGGATCGACCGCCAGCGCGCGCTCGTTGAACACGACCGGCACGCCGCCGAGCCCGAGCCTGCAGTTCGGGCGGTCGAGCCGCCACCCGTCGACGCGCAGCGCGGCGCGCGACACCGGCGCACCGCTCGCATGCGGCAAATCGATCGTGATCCGCCGCTTCGCGCCCGGCATCAGGTTCAGGTAGTTGTCGCTGTAGAACGCGGGCAGCACGCGCGCACCGGTCGACGGATCGAATACCTGCAAGTGCGTCATCAACGCGAACGTCGTGCCGATGTTCGCGACGTCGACCGTGATGCGCGTCGTCGTGTCGTCGGTCTCGGCCGATGCCGCGCCGATGGCAACCGCCGCGCCCGGCATCGTATCGAGCGACGTGTACGCGGTATCGCCTCCGTCGCGCTGTCGCCAGTACACGTTCTCCGCAAGCGTATTGCCGCCTGCATCGGTCAGCACGAGCGTCACGATGCACACGTCCGACTTCGCCGCGGCCATCGCCGCCTTCAGGTTCGCCACCACGCGATACGAGGCCTTCGCGACGCCGCCGACGTCCGCGACGGTCCGGCTGCTCGACGTGCCGTCGAGGTTGTACACGCGCATCTCGACGCGGCCGGTGACGGCCGCCGCCGTGTGATTCGCGATCGTCACGTCGGCGGTATTCGCATCGAGGATCGCATTGACGCGACGGCACCCGTGCCGCACCGCGAAGAACGACGCATGCGCGTCGAGGTCGTGGCTGTACATCTGCCACACGAAGCTCGGTTGCGCGGGGTTCGTCATCCACATGATCACGCCGGTGGCCGGCGACGTGATCTTCCCGGCCACCGGGCCGATCATCACGGCCGCGTTCGCCTCGTAGATCGAGCGGATGCATTCGTAGTTCATCATCTGCGCCTTGCGCACGAAGTCTGCGAGATTGCGGATCGCGCCGTAGCGCTGCGCCGTCATCGCGATGTAGCCGGCGCCGCCCTGCTTGCCGACCGACGGGTAGTACGCGCCGTTGCCGTTCATGTCGCGGTCGGCCCAGAAGTCGTCCGGGCATTCGTACGAGCCGGGCGGCAGCATCGATTCGACGCATTCGAGCGTCGGGATCGAATGCGAGCCGACCTCGTTGTGAAACGCGATCGACGTCGTGCCGTAGCCGCGGCTGAATGCCGCCTGCGGCGAGGCCCAGTTGTACGGGCCGCCGGACGAATAGCCGTTCACCGCGCCGGCGCCCGTATCGCCGGCCGAACTCGTGAGGCACAGGCGCTGCGGGTCGAGTTCGGCGACGAGCGCGTCGAGCCCCTTGACGAGTGCCGGCGGCGGCGCACCTTCGTTGCCGCCGCACCAGAGCAGGATCGACGGACGATGGCGGTTGCGCGCGATCACGTCGCGGATGTTGTCGAGATCGCGCGGCACGTTGGCCGGCCCCGACCCGTCGCCTTCGGTCGAGAAGAAGAAGTCCTGCCAGACGAGGATCCCGTAGCGGTCGCATGCATCGAAGAAATCGTCGCTCGTGCTCTGCCCGTTCCAGTTGCGGATCAGGTTGAGGTTCGCGTCGCGATGGAGCCGCACCTGGTTGAACAGCCGTTCGCGCGGAATGCGCTTCAGCGCTTCGTCGAGCCCCCAGTTGCCGCCCATCACGAGGATCGGCAGGCCGTTGACCGTGATGCTCAACTGCGGCCCCATGCCGATGTCGCGCACGTATTCGATGCGGCGCAGGCCGACCTTCAGCGTGCGCTCGTCCGAGCGCCTGCGCGCCACCTCGATGCCGACCTTCACCGCGTAGAGGTTCGGTTCGCCATACCCGTTCGGCCACCACAGTCTCGGCTGCCTGATCGACAGCGCCGCGATATCCGACGACGTGAGCGACACCTTCGTCGTCGTGCTCGATGCGGGAATCGCGATGTCGTGGCGAAACGGCGCGCCGTTGCCGACGGTGCCGACGACGGTCGCGACGAGATCCGCGCCGGAGCCGTTGTCCAGTTCGAGATCGAGCCGCAACTCGGCGTGCGACAGGTCGGTGGACAGCGTGTGCGCGACGTTGATCGCCGCGATCCGCACCGCGCCGGTCGTGAACCATGCCACTGGCTGCCAGATGCCGAGTTCGCGATCGGGGATCGTCGGCAGCCAGTCCCAGCCCGCCGAGCAGAAGAAGGTCGGCCCGTTCTTCAGCGTGACGCCGGTCGGGCCGCCGTTGCGCCCGCCGCGCGTGACGCCGCTCGCGTAGCTCGGCAGCAGCGGCCCTTCCGAGAAATCCGGCTTGACGACGCGCACCGCGAGACCGGCCGTGCCGCCCGCTTGCGGCACCAGCCTCGAGCTGTCGAACGCCCCCTGCTTGAACGCGCCTTCCAGCCGGCCGACGGGCGCGCCGTTCAGCCAGACCTCGGCGCAGTAGTTGACGCCGCCGAAGCGCAGCCACAGCCGCTGCCCCGGTTGCCGTGCGGGCGCCGTGAAAGTCGTCCGGTACCAGTAGTCGGTGTCCTTCAGCGTGTCGGGAATGGTGTCCGTGACGATGCGGCCGTAGAACGGGTCGGGATACTTGCCGTTGACGATCATGCTGTTCAGCACGGTGCCGGGCACCGTCGCCGGCGCCATGCCCGTCACGCCGGCCGCGCCCGACAGTTGCGCGCCGCCGGCGCCCGGCAGGCTGCTCGCCGGGGCGAACGTCCAGTTCGTCGTGAGATCCTGCGCGGCCAGCAGGCTGTGTTCGGGGTCGCCCGGCACGACGGGCGTGACCGTCGCGGGGCCGTCGGCGCCGGGCGTGCCGGACGCGCCGGCGGGCGCATCCATGTCGCCACCGCAGCCGGCGAGCCAGCTCGTGCCGACCAGTGCGGCGCCATACGACAGGAATTTCCGGCGTTCTTTCGACGTCATGTGGTTGTCTCCCTGATGATGCCGACATCGTCGCGGGCACGCGCGCGGTGCGAAACCGCGCGCGCGCCGGTCACGTTCACTGCGCGCCGGCCCGGCGCATGCGCATCACCGTCGACGGACTGCCGGCCGTCATCTGCGTATAGTCCGCGTTCGGCCCGGACGGCGGCGTCAGGTTGTCGGCGGCCGCCCATTGCGTCGGCGCAGCCGACAGCGTGTAGCTCATCGTGCCGCCATTGACGATCTTGCCCAGCGGCAGCCATGAGCCCGCGTAGTCCGCGCCGTTCACCTTCAGCGACTGGATATACGCAAACGACGGGTGCCCCGCACCGTCCATCGCCACCTGCTTGTCGCTTTCGAGCCGCAGCGTCTTGCCGTTGCCGAACCAGACGGTGATCCCGCTGAACTGCGGCGTGGACAGCGCGAGCCCCGCTTCCGACGGAATCACCGGGAACATGCCGAGTGCCGCCCACACGTACCAGCTCGACGTCGCCCCCATGTCGTCGTTGCCCGGCAGCCCGTCGCGCGCGGTCGTGAACGCCTTCGACATGATGATCGGCAGGATGTACTGCGCACCGCTCGGCTGCCCGGCCCAGTTGTAGCCCCACGGCGACTGGAACGACGGTTCGTTGCCGATGTACAGGCCGGTGGACGATTCGCCGCCGTTCAGGTCGCCGGAGGCCGGCACGGTCGAGAACGGCGTCGTGATCGCAAACAGCGTGTTCAGCCGCGCGACGGCCGCCTGCTTGCCGCCGATCGCGTCGATCAGCGCGCTCCAGTCCTGCGCGAAGGTCCAGAAGTAATTCGGCTCGGTCGATTCATGGAACGAACCCTGCACGAGCGTCCCCAGCGTGCCGGGCGCCGAGCCGGCCGGCGGCGCATTGCGCGCGGCGATCACCTTGTTCGTGTAGTCGAAGATGTTGCGCCACCACCCGGCCCGCGTGTACAGCGTGCCGATGTTGTCGGGCGTCACGCCGACCGACGGCGCGTTCAGCACGCTGGCGGGCAATGCCTGCAGGAACGCGGCCGCGGAACGGTCGCTCAGCACGCGCTCGATGGTGGCCGAAGACGAGTGACCGTCGTCGCCCTGCGACAGGTAGTGGGCCGTCAGGAAGTTGGCGAGGCCCGCTGCGCTCGTGCGGTCGTTGCATGCGCTCGACGGATCGAACACCGACTGCTTCGTCAGCCGCGCGGCCGACACCAGATCGAAATCGGTCGCGCCGAACCTGTACGCGCCGGCGATCACGTTCAGCGCGTTGTCGCCGGCCATCGGCGTCGAGTCGTCGCTGCCGTCGACCCAGTGCGGGAACGCGCCGCACTGAAGCCCGTCGACCACGAGCGACTGCATCATGTCGCTCGTTTCCTTTGGCGCGAGCAGCGCCAGCAACTGCGTCTGCGACCGGTACGTATCCCACAGCGAGAAGCCCGTGTAGTGGTTGCCCGCGCCGCCCTGCGAGCCGTCGGTGCGCCGGAATGCGTAGTCGCCGACCTTTGCCGTCGCGCGCTGCGGCACGGTGCCGGTCTGGTCGACCGACGCCGGATAGCCGCCGCTCGCGTTCTTCGGCTGGCGCATGCTGCGGAATTCGCCGTTCGTGTCGCTGTAGAGCGTCGGCGTGCCGAACACGCGATAGAGCGCGGTGTAGAACTTCGTCAGGTTCGCCTTCTGCGTCGCGTTCAGCGATGCGGGCGCGGCGGCCTGGTCGATCTGGATCGTGTTGAGCCGGTCGTTCCACAAGCCGGACGCGTTGTTGCGCGCGTCGTCGAACGCGAGCTTTTCGCCTTCGGCTTTCAGGTTGGCCTGCGCATTCTGGATACTGACGGACGAGACCCCGACCTTCACGGTGACGGTGCGGTCGGTGTCGGTCAGGTCGAACTGCAGCGTCGCCGCGCCGTTGCTGACGGTATTCACCGCCGACGTGCCCGCCTGCTTGCGCAGCGGCTTGTCGAAGGTCGCGTAGAAATACACGGGCGCGTTCCACACCGTGCCGTACGGCGTGCAGAACGCCGGCGCGACGGCCTGCCCGCTCATCGACCTGCCGTCGCTCGCGAGCGCCAGCGCGACGTTGCTGGCGGTGACCTTCGTGCTGCCCGAATCGCTGTTGCCGTTCAGCTTCGCGTCGATCGAGAAGAAGCCCTTGTCCTTGTCCGTGTACGTGAAGCGCGCGATGCCGGAGCGCGCCGTCGCGCTCAGCTCCGTGACGATGCCGTTCGCGAGGCGGACCTTGTAGTACCCGGGTTCGGCCGTTTCATCCGCATAGCTGTACCCGATTCCGGTCGGCCGGCCGCCCGACGCGATCGCCTTCGCCGCATCGGCCGGCAGCATCGCGACCGTGCCCTGCCCCGGGCACCCGACACCGCTCAGGTGCGTCACGCTGAAGAAGTCGATCGTGCCGCCCGCCCCACCCGTCGACAGGTAGCCGCCCGAGCCGTTGAAGTTGTAGCGCGGCGTGTTGGGCCCGAAATTCACCATCCCGAACGGCACCATCGCGCCCGGGCTCACGTTGCCCGCGTAGCCCGAGTCCGAGTTGACCTGCGTGCCGATGAGCGGATTGACGAACCGGGTCAGCCGCATGTTGGTGCGCCTGGGCGGCGCCGGCTGATCGGGCTGCGACGGCCGGGAGGGGTCCGAAGTCGGCGGCACGGTCGACGGCGTGTCTCCCGCGCCGTTGCTGGCCGTCTGAACGCTGTTCACGTCGTCGCCGCCGCACGCGGCAAGCGCCGCGCAAGTCAGCGCGGCGACGAGCAAGAGTCGTGGATGTCTCATTTTTTCGTTTAGTACCGTTAATCAAAACGATTGTTCCGGCGCCGCGATCATCCGGCACGCCGTGCGGCTTGCGGCCCTGCGCGGCACATCGATGCCGCGCGGCGTGACGTCGACTGGCCCCCCAGGCGATGTCACGCTGACTCGTTACATGCGAATACCCCGCGACGATCGTTGCTGCCGCAACCGTCGCCTCACCGCCCTGTCTCCGGGAACGTCACATCCTTCCCAGGGGCTTACAGTGCCGTAACGACTGTTTATTCACCACGAGAAGTTTCCCGAATTTTCAGTTTGTTTAACTAAACAATCGGGAGTTAATCAGCTTCGGGTATGCATTCCCGCCATTTGTTGCGTTGCAACGGCGGCGCACCGGGAGGTGCATTGACGGGCGCCCGGCGAACCCGGGCGCCGCATGAACGTGAAGAACGGGACGAACGGATGCCGTGTGCGTCAGCGCGGCAACGTCCGCAGCGACGACGGTCCGCCCGTCAGCGCGATCCGCTTGCCCGTATCGCGCAGCTTGCCGCCTTCCACCGCATAGAACGCCAGTTGCCGCTCGACGTTGAACTGCACGATCACGTGCCGGCTGTCCGCGGTGAACACGATGCCTTGCGCGGCTTCGCCGCCGGGCACCTCGCTCACCTTCACGGCCTGCCCGTTGCGGATTTCGAACAGCAGCACCTTGCCGATCTTGTGGCGGCCCGGATTGTCGGCCGTCAGGTTCGAGCCGTCCATCGCCTGCACGGCGATCCACTTCCCGTCCGGCGAAATCGCGACGCCTTCCGGCAGCGACGGCACCGTCAGGTACTGGACCGTGCGGAACGGCACGCGCGACACGTCGATCAGCGCGACCGAATCGGCATCGCCCGCGAGCGTGCCCGTATAACCCGGCAGCCCGGCCAGCCCCACGTTGCTGACGACGGCCCAGCGGTTGTCGCTCGACACGTCGATCGTGTAAGGCGCGACACCCGTGCTCAGGCGCGACCCGCTGTCGGTCACCTTGCCGTCGTCGACGTTCAGCACCGCGATGCCCTGCTCGTCGCGCAGCGACACGAGCGCATGCTTGCCGTCGTGCGTGAAGCTGATCCCGGCCAGCCGCTTCTTGCCGATCTTCAGGCTGCCGTCGAGCGTCACCTGTGTGCCGTCGATGCGAAGGATCGACACGCTGCCGTCGACGTTCGCGACGAGCGCGAGCTTGCCCGAGCGGTCGATCGCGATCCCTTGCGGATGCGTGCCGAGCTCGATGCGCGTGACCGACGGCGGCGCGGCGTCGAGATTCACGACCTGCAGGAACGTGTCGAACACGAGCTGCTTCGCGGCCGTGTCGTAGCGCGTCGGTGCGCCGACAAGCGCGAGCTTCGCGTCGGGCGTGATCGCGACGGCCTGCGGCGGCCCCTGGATGCCGTTCTCGACGTCGACCTGCCGCGCGACCTTCGGCGGGAACGTGCTGGCGTCGAGCAGCGTCAGCGTGTCGGCGGGCGGCGAAGCGAGATAGGTGTCGCGGCCCTCGACGCGCTGGTACTTGCCGTCGTTGCCGGACACGATCCAGTCGGCGGCGTGCGCGGCAACGGCCGTCGTGGCGAGGGTCAGCGCGGCGAGCAGGCGCGCGCTGCGCGGGCGGAAGGAATTCGAATGCATGGCGGTCGGTTCTCCGGATCGGTTGCGGATGCAATGGATGGCTCGACCCTGCTGCTCGACGGGTCGAAACCACCGCATGATGCCCGAAAGCCGCCGAATCCGGCGTCCCGCACCCGGTTCGTTTCGGTCAACCCGTCCGTCGCGCGCCGAACGGCCACTCGCCGACATCATCGAGCGGATACACCGGCCGCGCCAGCCGCTCGTAGTGAAACAGCCCGTAGTCCGAGCCCGTCACGCCGCGGCTGTCGCACTCGACCAGCGCGGCCGCGATCGGCACGAACACCGGTCGGCAATACATCCGCGATTTCAGCAGCAGGAAGCGTGCGCGGCGCGGATCGACGCCGACGCTCTCGAACACGCCGAGGTCCCACGGCTCCTGCGTACGCTCGGTGATGACGAGCGTGGCCGCGCCGATATCGAGCACGGCCGTGCGACCCATGTACGCGCGCTGCCCCGTGTAAGTCGGCCCCGTGATCACGTATTCGCCGTCGGTGAGCGCGCGCACGACACCCGTCGCACGGAACGGCTCGCGGCACACGCCGCCATGCGACGGCAGCCGGTTGCCGACCGGCACCGTGACGGTTGCGCCGACGCCCGCGTCGATCAATGCCGCGACGGCCTGCGGGTCGCACAACGGCCCGCTGACGATACCATCGAGCCCCTGCGCGAGCGCGGCCTCGAGCAGGTCCATCGTGTCGCACGGGCCGCCCGACATGCAGTTGTCGCCGTGATCGAGCATCAGCACGGGGCGATCCGCGTCGCGCGCGAGCGCCGCCGCCTGCGCGACCGATTCGGCGAGCGGCGCGCTGCGATAGACGAATTCGTCGCGCGCGTCCCAGATCTGTCGTGCGATGCGCTCGGCCGCCGCGTCGGCCGCGGCGCGGTCGCCATCGGCCACCACCACGACGCTGATGCACGGTGCGGGAATGTCCGCGAGCGAGAAACCGGGCAGCACGGATACCGCCAGCATCCCGTCGGCTTCGGCCGCGCGCGCGGCCTCCACCGCACGCCGCATCGCGCCTTCGGCGCTCGCGCTGCGCAGCGTCGACGTCATCAGCGGCGGCTGCCGCCATGCGAGCACGGGCCGCGCGCGACCGTGAAGCCGGTCGAATAGCAACCGTGCCGCATGCTCGCCGGTCTCGTACATGTCGACGTGCGGATAAGTCTTGAAACTGACGATCACGTCCGCGTGATCGACCATCTTCTGCGTGACGTTCGCATGCAGGTCGAGCGCGACCGCGATCGGCACATCGGGCAGCGCCGCGCGCACACGCGCGAGCAGGTCGCCCTCGCCGTCCGCGCTCTGCTCGGCCACCATCGCACCGTGCAGGTCGAGCATCACCGCGTCGCAGCCGGGCGCGGCCGCGACGATCGCGTCGCAGATCGCCGCATACGCGTCGGCCGCAACTGGCCCGCTCGGGTTCGCGGCCGCCGACACGGGCGTGACGATCCCGGCGCCTTCACGCTCGGCCGCGTCGAGGAACGCGGCCATCGCGGTGCGCATCCCGCGATTCGCGCGATACGCGTCGTCGCCCCAGTCGGGGCCGTTGCGGCCGAACGCGGCGAGCGGCGTCGGCACCGGCGAGAACGTGTTCGTCTCGTGGTTCATCCGGGCGATCAGGATCTTCATCGTGTACTGCCCTTCGCGATCCCGGCCGCGCCCAGCATCGCCTGCAGCAGCACGTTGCAGCCGGCTTCCAGATGCACCGGATCGGCGTCCTCAATCTCGTTGTGGCTGATCCCGTCCTTGCACGGCACGAAGATCATCGCGGTCGGCGCAACGCGCGCGAGATACACAGCGTCGTGGCCCGCACCGCTGATCACGTTCATCGACGACAGCCCGAGTGCGCTCGCGCCGGCGCGGACCTGCTCGACCAGCGCTGGATCGAACGGCTGCGGCGGAAAGTACACGACCGGTTCGATATCGATCCGCATCCCTGCCGCCGCGCCCAGGTCGGTGCATGTTGCATGCAGCTCCGCATCCATCGCCGCCAGCGTCGCGTCGTCGGCTGCACGCAGGTCAACGGTCAGCGTCACGCGGCCCGGAATCACGTTGCGCGAATTCGGGTGCACGTCGACCCAGCCGACCGTGCCGCGTCCGTGCGGCGGATGCGCGAGCGCAATGGCGTTCACACCGCGCACCAGATCGGCCGCGACCAGCAGCGCGTCGCGTCGCAACGCCATCGGCGTCGGGCCGGCGTGCGCCTCCATCCCGTGCACGGTCACGTCATACCAGCGCTGCCCGAGTGCGCCCTCGACCACGCCGATCGTCGTGTGGTGCGCCTCCAGCACCGGCCCCTGCTCAATATGCGCTTCGAAATACGCGCCGACCGGATGCGCACCGCGCCCATCGACCGCATCGCCCGCATAGCCGATCGCAACCAGCGCGTCGCGTACCGACACGCCGTCGCGGTCGCATTGCGCGAGCGCATGGTCGAGCGTGAACGCGCCCGCGAACACGCCGGAGCCCATCATCACGGGCACGAAGCGCGAGCCTTCCTCGTTGGTCCAGACGGCGACCTCGAGCGGCGCACGCGTGCGCACGCCCGCGTCGTCGAGTGTGCGCAGCACTTCGAGGCCCGCGAGCACGCCGTAGTTGCCGTCGAACTTGCCGCCGGTCGGCTGCGTGTCGATATGGCTGCCCGTCGCCACGGGCGGCAGGTCGTCGCGTTCACCCGCACGCCGCGCGAAGATGTTGCCGATCGCATCGACACGCACCGTACAGCCGGCTTCCTTCGCCCATGCGACGAACAGGTCGCGCGCCTCGCGATCGAGTTCGGTGAGCGCGAGGCGGCACACGCCGCCCTTGTCGGTTGCGCCGATTCGCGCGAGACGCATCAGGCTGTCCCACAGCCTCGCGCCGTCAACGCGCAAGCCGGACGCCGCGACGCCCGATGTCGAATCCTGATCTTGCATCGATGAAATTCCTCGCAATGAAAGGGCACGGCGCTTACGCGACGCCAACGCCCAGGTAACGGTCCTTCACCTCGTGATCGGCGGCGAATTCCGCGTTGCTGCCTTCGTAGACGATCACGCCCTGTTCGATCACGAAGTGGCGGTCCGCGAGCTGCGTGCACACTTCGAGGTTCTGTTCGACGAGCAGGATCGCGACGCCTGCCGCCTTGATCTGCTTCAACTGCGCGACGATCTCTTCGACGATCACCGGCGCGAGCCCCTCGACCGGCTCGTCGAGCATCAGCAGCCGCGGGTGGTTCATCAGCGCGCGGCCGATCGCGAGCATCTGCTGTTCACCGCCCGACAGCTGCGCGCCGCCGTTGCGGCGGCGTTCCTTCAGGCGCGGAAAGATCCGGTAGATGTCGTCGAGCTGCCACGGCGAATCCCGGCGCGCGCCGAGCAGCAGGTTTTCCTCGACCGACAGCAGCCGGAAAATCCCGCGATGCTCGGGCACGAAGCACAGCCCGCGCGTAGCGATCCGGTGTGCGGGCTGCCCGGACAGCGAACGGCCCACGAACGTCACCGTGCCACCGGTTGGTGCCACGACACCGGCGATGGTCTTGAGCGTCGTCGACTTGCCCGCACCGTTGCGCCCCAGCAGCGTCACCGTCTCGCCTTCGTTCACGTTCAGCGAAATGCCCTGCAGCACGTGACTCTTGCCGTAGTACGCATGAACCTCCTTCACGTCGAGCATCATGCGCGGCCTCCCGTGATCATGTTGCCGAGATACGCGCTGCGCACGCGCTCGTCGCCGCGAATCGCATCCGGCTTGCCTTCGACCAGCACGCGGCCCTGCTGCATCACCGTAATCGTGTCCGAGATGTCCATCACGATGCCCATGTTGTGTTCGATCAGCACGACCGTGTAGTCGTCGCGCAGGCCGCGGATCAGTGCCTTCATGTCGTCGAGATCGTCGATCCCCATGCCCGACGTCGGCTCGTCGAGAAAGATCGCGCGCGGTCGCGCCGCCAGCGCCATCCCGACCTCGAGCCGGCGCTGCTGGCCGTGCGACAGCACGCCGGCCGCCGTATCGGCGAAGCGCTGCAGGCCGAGCCGCTCGAGCACGTCGTCGACAATGCCGTCGTGCGCAAGCGCACCGCGCGGCGGCGTCCACGGATTCAGCGCGCGCCGCGATTCGACGCCCTGCGCGGCAACGCGCAGGTTCTCGCGCACGCTCAGGTTCGGAAACAGGCTCGTCACCTGGAACGAGCGCGCGATGCCGCGCCGCACGCGCTTGTGATCGGGTTCGCGCGACACGTCGTGACCGTCGAACAGGATCGAGCCCGACGTGATCGGCAATGTGCCCGTCAGCGTATGGAACAACGTGGTCTTGCCCGCACCGTTCGGCCCGATCACCGAATGCACGGTGCGCGGCATGATCCGCAGATCGACGCCGCCCAGCGCCGTGAACTTGCCGTAGCGCTTGACGATGCCGCGCGCTTCGAGAATCGCTTCGCTCATTGCCGCTCCTCGGTCGTCTGCTCCGTGCGTCCGCCGCGCCGCAGCGACGCCACGACGCGTTCACCCAATCCCCACAACCCGCGCTGCATGAACAGGCTGACCGCGATCAGCACGAGGCCGAGCAGCAGCAGCCAGCGCGGCCACAGCGTCGACAGCCAGTCCGCGAACAGCACGTAGAATGCCGCGCCGAGCACCGACGCGAACAGGTTGCCCGTGCCGCCGATCACCGTCATCACGAGGATCATCTCGCTCGTGTGATAGTCGATGTTCGACAGCGGCGCGATGCCCGTCATCAACGCGTGCAGCGCACCCGCGAAACCCGTGACCGCCCCCGAAAGCACGAACGCCGCAAGCTTGAAGCGCTTCACGTCGTAGCCGGCCGCCGCCGCGCGCGCCTCGTTGTCGCGGATCGCGAGCAGCGTGCGGCCGAACACGGAGCGCGACACGCGCAACAGCAGCCAGAACACCGCGACAAACAGCACCGCGACGAAGCCGTAGTAGCGCCACGGCGAATCGAGTGAAACGAGCGGATGCCCGAACGCGGCGAGCGCGGGACGCGGGATGTCGAGCAGCCCGTTGTCGCCGCCCGTGACGTCCGGCGTCGTGTAGGCGAGAAAGTAGAACAGCTGCCCGAACGCGAGCGTCAGCATCACGAAGTAGGTGCCACGCTGCCGGATCGAGAACCAGCCGACGAGCGCCGCCGCGACGGCTCCGAGCACGGTGGCTGCAGCGAGCGCAGCGGTCACCGATGCGACGCCGTGCGTCAGCACCAGCCCCGCCGCGTAGCTGCCGAGCCCGAAGAAGATGCCCTGCCCGAATGACAACAGCCCCGTATAGCCCAGCAGCAGGTTGCAGCCGAGCGCGGCGAGCGCGAACACCAGCACTTCGGTCGCGAGCGAGCCCGAGCTCAGCGCGACCGGCAGCACGCACACGACGGCCACCGCGAGCCAGCCCTCCGGGCGTTGCAACGCAGAGCGCCATGCAGGCACGCGCTGCGAGACTGCCGCTCCCGACGGCAGCGGTTTCGACGATTCGATCATGCGGCCCTCCCCAGCAACCCGTTCGGACGCAACAGCAGCACGGCCGCCATCGCGACATAGATCATCAGCCGTGCGCCTTCCGGCCACAGCGTGCTCATCAGGCTCTGCACGATACCGACCAGCAACCCGCCCACGAGCGCTCCGAGAAAATTCCCCATCCCGCCGACCACGACCACGACGAACGCGACGCCGAGCGCCTCGATGCCCATGAACGGATCGACGCCGCGAATCGGCGCGGCGAGCACGCCCGCGAGTGCCGCCGTCGCCGCGCCGAGCGCGAACACGAGACTGAACACGCGCGTCACGTTGATGCCGAGCAGCGATACCATCTCCGTCGATTCGCTGCCCGCGCGCACCGTACTGCCGAGCCGCGTGCCTTCGAGCACCCACCACAGCAATGCGGCGAGCACGGCCGTGAACCCGATCACGAACAGCCGGTATTTCGGGTAGACGAAGCCGCCCCAGATCACGACGCCGTTCAGGGCGTCGGGCGGCGGCACGTTGTCGCCGAGCGGACCCCATGCGAGGATCGCGCACTCCTGCAGCACGAGCGCGAGCCCGACCGTCGCCAGGATGTGGAATTCATGCTGCTGCGCGTACACATGACGCAGCACGAGTTTTTCGACGCACCATGCGAACGCGCCGACGACGAGCGGCACGACCGCGAGCGCGACCCAGAAATTCGCCGACCATTGCAGCGCCTGGTAGCAGAGATATGCGCCGAGCAGGTAGAACGCGCCGTGAGCGAAATTCACGAAGCGCAGCAGGCCGAACACGATCGACAGGCCGACGGCGAGCAGGAAATACAGCATGCCCACGCCGATGCCGTTGACGATCTGCAGCAGATAGACGTTCATGGCTTCCGTGTCAGAAAGGAAGGTAACGGACGTCCGCGGCGCACGACGGCCGCGGACGCATGCATAGCGTCACGCGAGCTTGCAGCCCGTCTTGTCGATCGGCAGGAACGACTGGCCCGAGCTGACGATGTCGGCATAGTCGTCCGCGCTCTTCATCCGGCCCTTCGGCTTGCCCTTCAGCAGGTAATAGTTCTTCAGCACCTGGTGGTCGCCCTTGCGGATTTCCTCCGGGCCCGTGAGGCCGTCGTACTTCATGCCCTCCATCGCCGCAACGACCTTCTTCGGATCGGCACTGCCGGCCTTCAACATCGCGTCGACCAAGATCTTCGAGCAGATGTACGACCCCGCGAGGCTGTAGTTCGGGTTCGCCTTGAACGCGGCGTTCGTGCGCTTCACCAGATCGCGGTTCAGCGGCGAATCGATCCCGTGCCAGTACTGCGCGCCGAAATACACGCCGTCGCAGATGTCGGGCCCGAGCGCCTCGAACTGTTCAAGGCCCGACGCCCACGCGAGCAGGATCGTGCAGTTGCGCTTCATCCCGAAGCTGACGGCCTGGCGCAACGTATCCGACGATTGCGAGCCGAAGTTCAGGATCAGCAGCACGTCCGGCTGCGCGGCCACCGCGTTCGTCAGGTAGCCGCTGAATTCCTTCTCTGCGAGCGAGTGGTAGCTGTTGCCGACATGCTCGATGCCCTTCTCCTTGAAGATCGCTTTCGCGGCCGACAGCAGGCCGTCGCCGAACACGTATTGCGGCGTGATCGTGTACCAACGCTTCGCCTTCGGCAGCATCTGGATCAACGGGCGCACCGTCTGCTCGATCGCGCCGAAGGTCGGCACCGACCAGCGGAACGTCGCGGCATTGCAATCCTTGCCGGTGATTTCGTCCGCGCCGGCCGTCGTGATGAACACGCCGTCCGCCTTCTGCACTTCCTTGCCCATCGCCAACGATTCGGACGACA
Source organism: Burkholderia sp. 572 (assembly GCF_040545135.1). Classification (NCBI taxonomy): domain Bacteria; kingdom Pseudomonadati; phylum Pseudomonadota; class Betaproteobacteria; order Burkholderiales; family Burkholderiaceae; genus Burkholderia; species Burkholderia sp. 572. Next base: position 87,700 of record NZ_JBEPLH010000014.1, read on the forward strand.
AAATACCGCCCGCAAAAAAACGCGCGCCCTTCTGCTGCGCGATCTCCTGCACACGCCGCACAGCGGTCGCGGGCTTGCCCTCCGTGTCGAGCGCCGTATAGGCCAGCGGCATCCCGAGGACCTTGCCGTACTGCTTGACGACGAGCTGCATGCCGAGATCGGCGTACTTGCCGTTGGCGGCGAACGGCCCCGACATCGGCACCGGGCACGCCAGCTGGATGGGCGAACCCTGCGCGAACGCGGCACGGGACGACATGCTGCCGAGCGCACCCGGCACGGCCGACAGCGCGGCCAGTTTCAACAGTTCTCGGCGATTCAAGTTGACGCTCCTGATAAAGGGGGACACACGCGATGCGACCGACTGCCAAACCGTGCCCACGCCCTGCAGGATGCGCGCCGCCGGTTGATCCTATTTATCATGATAAATAGAATGAACCTGATGCTAGAGTTGATCAAAATTAGTGTCAATCAGGCAAAATTCCGTACTCGCGCCGGAACGGATCGTCGACGATGACGCGGCGCGCAGTCAGACAAAGGAGTCGTGAAGATGGTCATGGACCGAGCCAGGGCGGGCCTCGCAGTCGAAATCAAGCAGCCGAAGCGGGCCGACCTCGTCGCCGAGGAGATCAAGCGGCTGATCACCGAGAAGGACCTGAAGCCGGGCGACCGCCTCCCGCGTGAAGCCGAGCTGCAGCAGCTCTATGCGGTGAGCAAGAGCACGATCCGCGAGGCGCTGAAGTCGCTCGAGGTGCAGGGGCTCATCAAGGTCACGACGGGGCCGACGGGCGGCGGGATGGTCGTCGAGGTGCCGCTCGACCGCACGCTTCAGCTGCTGCAGAACTACCTGTTCTTCAAGGACGTGACGATCGACGACATCTATACGGTGCGCCAACTGCTCGAACCCGAGCTGGCGGCGGGCGCCGTGCCGCACCTGACCGAGCGCGACTTCGCGGCGCTGGAGGCGAACATCGCGTGCTGCGACGGCGCGTCGGGCGTACACGACCGCGGCCACATGCTGCGCCAGCGGCAGGAGGACACGACGTTCCACGACATCCTCGCGGCCGCGAACCCGAACCCGTTCCTGCGATTCAGCTGCGAGCTGATCAACGAGATGATCCGGCAGTTGATCGAGTTCCGGAACGATACGCCGCTCGTCGAGCACAAGCGCTTCGGCGAAGCAAACGTGTCGATCCACAAGGCGATCCTGCAGGCCGCACGCGAGCGCGACGCAGAGCGCGTGCGGGCGCTGATGGTCGAGCACATGACCGAGGCCCCCAAGCATGTGAAGCGGATGAAAGGCAAGCTGCGCGGGCGTCTGATCCTCGACTCCGAAATCCGCAGGCGGGCCGCCGCTCACATTGCGGGACCCGATGCGGCCGCAACGGATCCCGAAGAGGACTGAGCGTCGGCCGGCGCGGTCGATTCAAGGCCGACTGCTTCGCGGCGGCCTGAATACCCCTACCGCGCCGCGAATGCCGATGACGCGCCGTTGCGCACCGTTGCGGCGGAACGCCGCGAGCGGCGTCGGCACCGGCCGGAACGTATTCGTCTCGTGGTGTACCCGGGCGATCGGGATCGTCAGCGCACGCCGCCTTCCGTGTACCCCGTCGTGCCCTTCGTCTCCAGATATTCGACGAGGCCGAACTCCGCATACTCGCGTCCGTTGCCCGAACGCTTGTAGCCGCCGAACGGCGCGGCAGGGTTCCACGCCGGATAGTTGATGTGCACGTTACCGACCCGCAGCCGTGCCGCGACCCGGCGCGCGCGCTCGAGGTCCTTCGTCTGCACGTATGCCGCAAGCCCGTAGACCGAATCGTTCGCGAGCGCGATCGCCTCGTCCTCGGTGCGGTAGGTCAGGATCGACAGCACCGGCCCGAAGATTTCCTCGCGCGCGATCGTCATGCCCGGCGTGACGTTCGAGAACACCGTCGGCTTCACGTAGAAACCCTCTCCGAGCCCGTCGGGCCGACCGGTGCCACCGGCGACGAGCGTCGCGCCTTCGTCGATCCCGCACTGGATCAGCTGCTGGATGCGGTCGAACTGCGTGCGGCTGACGACCGGCCCGATACCCGTTTCCGTCGAACGCGGATCGCCGACGACGGTGCGCGCCGCCTCGTTGCGCGCCGCGGCCTCGGCTGCGGCAAGGTGGTCGACATGCACGAACATCCGCGTCGGCGCGTTGCACGACTGCCCGCTGTTGCTGAAGCAACTGCGCGCACCGCGCGTGACCGCATCCTCGATGTCGGCATCGGGCAGGATCAGGTTCGGGCTCTTGCTGCCGAGTTCCTGGTGCACGCGCTTCACGGTATCGGCGGCCGCCTTCGCGACCTCGACACCCGCGCGCGTCGAACCGGTGAACGACACCATGTCGACGTCCGGATGCCGCGACAGCGCGTCGCCCACTTCGTGCCCGTAACCGTGCACGAGGTTGAACACGCCCGGCGGCACGCCGGCTTCGTGCAGGATCTCCGCGAACAGGATCGCGCTGAACGGCGCGATCTCGCTCGGCTTGAGCACCATCGTGCAGCCGGCCGCGAGCGCCGGCGCGACCTTGCACACGATCTGGTTGATCGGCCAGTTCCATGGCGTGATCAGCGCGCACACGCCGATCGGCTCGTGCGACACCAGCAGCGAATCGGTCTGCGTGCTGAAGCGGAACGACTGCAGCGCGCGGATCGTCTGCTCGAGGTGCGCGGTGCCGACCGCCGCCTGCATCGCACGCGCGAATGCGATCGGTGCGCCCATCTCCTGGCTGATCGTCCGCGCGACCTCCTCGTAGCGACGCTGGTAGATCTCGAGCACGCGCCGCAGCAGCGCGACGCGCTCGCTCACCGGCCAGCGCGAATACGTGTCGAAGGCCTGCCGGGCCGCGCCCACCGCACGGTCGACGTCGGCCGCGCCGCCGACCCTGAGCTGCGCATACGGCCGCGCCGTGCTCGGGTCGATCACGTCGATCGCCTTCGCATCGGCCGGGTCGAGCCACTGGCCGTCGATATAGGACTGTTGTGAGGTTCGCATCGAATGCTCCTGTTGTGACGGATGCCGGTGTCGTGCTCAGCGCGTCGCGCGCGCGAAGGTGTCGACGAGGATGTCGCGGATCTGCGCGACGAACCACACGATTTCGTCGCGCGACATCACGAGCGGCGGCGAGAACTGCACGATCGGCGTGCCTTCGTGATCGACGCCCGCGCGGCACAGCAGCCCCGCGTCGAAGATCGCGGGCGCGAGCAGCGTCGACACGAACGCCTGCGCGCTGATGCCGGCCGCCCAGCGGCGCGCGGCCTTGTCGGTCACGAGTTCGAGCGAGTAGTGGTAGCCGTCGCCGCGCACGTCGCCGACGCACGGCAGTTCGAGCAGGCCGTCGAGGGTCTGGCGGAACACCGCTTCGTTGCGTCGGACGTTCTCGAGCACGCCTTCGCGCTCCATGATCGCGAGGTTTGCGAGCGCGGCCGTGCACGCAACCGGATGGCCGCCGTATGTCGCGCCGTGCAGGAACATCTGCTGCGGGCCGTCGAGGATCGTTTCGACGACCGCGTCGCTCGCGATCACGCCGCCGAGCGGCACGTAGCCCGACGCGATGCCTTTCGCGAACGTGATGATGTCCGGCTTCAGCCCGTAGCGCGCGGAGCCGAAATATTCGCCGAGCCGGCCGAACCCGCAGATCACTTCGTCGGCGACGAGCAGCACGCCGTGCCGGTCGCAGATGTCGCGCAGCCCGGCCGTGTAGCCGGCCGGCGGCGTCAGGCTGCCGCCCGCGTTCTGCAGCGGCTCGACGACGATCGCGGCGACGGTATCCGGGCCTTCCTGCACGATCAGCGACTCGATCTCGTCGAGCAGATGGCGCGTGAACTGCGCTTCCGTCTCGCCCGCCGGGCGGCCGTAGCGTTTCGTGTTGCCCACGTGGCGCACGCCCGACATCAGCGGCTCGAAATGCTTGCGGAAGTTCGTCATCCCGTTCAGCGCGAGCGCGCCGAACGACGTGCCGTGATACGCGACGCGCCGCGCGATGAACTTGCGCCGCTGCGGCTCGCCGCGCGACTGGTGATACTGGCGCACCAGCTTGATCGCCGCTTCGTTCGACTCCGAGCCGCTCGACGTGAAGAACACGCGGTTCAGCCCGTCCGGCGCGAGCGTCGCGAGCTTGTGCGCGAGCGTGATCGCCGGCTCGTGGCCGACACCCCAGTTGGTCGCGAACGGCAGCCGCACCATCTGCTCGCGGATCGCGTCGCCGATTTCCGCGCCGTGGCTGTAGCCGACCTGCACGCAGTACAGCCCGGCCAGCGCATCGAAGTAGCGCTTGCCGTGGCGGTCGACGAGCCAGCAGCCTTCGCCGCGGTCGAACACGGTCAGCGCATGGTCGCGATACGCATCGGCGTGCGTGAAATGCATCAGCAGGTGGCGCTTGCCGAGCGCCTGCAGGTCCGCATCGAGATTGACGTCAACAGCGTTCATGGTTCACTCCTCCTTCAGGGTTTCAGGTCCGGCGCGGCGCGCCCGGTCATTCAGTTCATCGACAGCGTCGGCGCGGGGCGCGTGAAACCGCGCGTCAGCCATGCGAGCTGGCAGAGCCCGAGCACGAGCCAGCCGATGCCGACGTAGAACGTCTGGCGCGACAGCCCCGACCAGAGCCACACGTTCATCGCGAAGCCGAGCGCCGGCACCACGCCGAACGTGATCCAGCCCGCGAAGCGGCGATGCTCGGCGCGGCACAGATAACTGCGCATCACGCACAGGTTCACGACCGCGAACGCGACGAGCGCGCCGAAGCTGATCATCGTCGACGCGAGATCGAGCGTGACGAACAGCGCGGACAGCGACACGACGCCGACCGCGAGCGTCGCGCGCACCGGCGTGCGCAGCCGCGCATGCAGGTGGCCGAATACGCGTTCGGGCAGCACCCGGTCGCGGCCCATCGCGAACAGCACGCGCGTCACGCTCGCCTGCCCGGCCATCGCGCTCGCGAAACAGCCGGCCACGTACACGGCGACGAAGAACGCCGACAACGTGCCGCCGCCGATGCGCCGCATCAGCTCGAGGCTGGCCGAATCGAGATCCTTGAATGCGTGCCAGTCGGGAAACACCACCTGCCCGACATACGCGATCAGCATGAACAGCACGCCGCTCGCCAGCGTGCAGAGCAGGATCGCGCGCGGCACCGTGCGCTTCGGCTCGCGCGTTTCCTCCGACAGCGTGGTGACCGCGTCGAAGCCGAGGAACGACAGGCACAGGATCGCGGACCCGGCGAAGATCGCGCGCGCATCGCCCGACGACGGCAGCACGACGGCCATCGATAGCCCCTCGCCTGCCGCGACCCGCGCCGATGCGATGACGAAGATCGCGATGAACACGAGCTGGCTCGCGATGAGGATCAGGTTCACGCGATTGACGAGCCGGATGCCGACGATGTTCAGCCCGGTGATCAGCGCGATGCTCCCGACGATCCATACGCTGGCCGGCACCATCGGAAAAATCTGCTTCATGTAGATGCCGATCGCGAGGTAGCTGATCATCGGGATGAACAGGTAGTCCATCAGCAGCGCCCAGCCCACCATGAAGCCGGCCGACGTGCCGAAATTGCGGCTCGCGAACGTATAGGCGGACCCGGCGCTCGGCATCAGCCGCGCCATGTGGCCATAGCTGCGCGCGGTGAACAGCATCGCGACCAGCGTGACCGCATACGCGGCCGTCAGGTGCCCGTTCGTCTCGCTCGTGACGAGCCCGTAGGTCGTGAACACCGTCATCGGCAGCATGTACGCGAGGCCGAAGATCACCAGCGTCGCGAGGCCGAGCAGGTGCGGCTTGCGGCGGTCGTCCGCGTCGTCGCGAAACGCATGCGCTGCGAAGTCCTGCGTCGCGGCGGCCGATGCGTATCGACCGGGGCTGTCGTTGTCCATGCTGTCCTCACGTAGGTGGCGTTCACGGCTTCAACACTCGTTCGCCCGGCACGGCCGGCGGCGCACGACTGGAAGAAAGTGTGGTGCGCCAAAAATTCCGCCACGAATGAGAAATGCGGACGTAATCGGGGGATATTTCCGGACACCCCGCCGCGTATCGCGCCGGCGCGTCATGCATGGTGCTGTGCCGCACTGGCGTTTTGCGGACATTCCGGCTATGTTCTACGCGACCCAGCCGCCCCGTCAGCACCATGGACACCCGATCTCATCGAAACCAGAGCCGGGCCGAGCGCAGCCTGCGTTCGTCGCTCGGCCTCGCGCGCCCGGCCGGACGCCAAGAGGACATTCCCGCCACCGTCCACGCGATCGCGGTCGCGCTGGACGAGTGCCGCGTGCGGCATATCGACGGTGCCGCGCTGCTCGAAGGCACGGGGCTCGGCGCGGACGAAGTCGCGTCGCCGAACCTGCACGTGAATCGCGGCCAGGAGCAGCGCTGCTTCCGCAACCTGCTGCAGCGCAGCGGCGTGCCGTCGATCGGGCTGTCGATCGGCGCGCGGCTGCACGTATCGACACTCGGCCTCGCCGGCTACGCGATGCTGATCAGCGGTTCCGTCATGCAGGCATTCCGGTGCATGAGCCAGTTTCCGCTGTTCATGGGCCTGTATTTCGACGTGCGTATCGATGCGCATGCGGACGGCATGAGCGTGACCATCAGCCGCTACAACGGCGAGCCCGATCTCGAGGTGTTCCAGGTCGACATGTGCCTGTCGAGCCTGCGCCTGATCGTGTCCGACCTCGTCGGCAAGCCGGTCTGGCCCGCGCAGGTACAGCTCGCGCGCCGCACGCCACGCAACGCGGCCGACTACACGCGCCACTTCGGCTGCAAGGTCGCGTTCAATGCCGGTGACAACCGGCTCGTGTTCACGTCCGTGAACGGCACCGAGATGCCGCTGCTCGCGAACGAAGTCAGCTTCAATGCGCTGCACGGCCAGTGCGAGGCGCTCGAACGGCAGTGGGCCGCGTCGGTCGGCACGCGTTTCGCCGATCGCGCGAAGGAGCTGATGGCGCGCGACCTCACGCGTTTCAAGTCGATGACGTCGCTCGCGAACGCGCTGCACCTGACGGAGCGCACGCTGCGCCGTCGGCTCGACAAGGACGGCCTCACGTTCCAGTCGCTGCTCGACGACGTGCGCCGCGACGAGGCGGTGCGGATGCTCGACGATCCGGAGCTGACGGTCGCGGCCATTGCGGAACGTCTCGGCTACAGCGAGCCACGCAGCTTCCGCCATGCGTATCGACGCTGGACCGGGCACCCGCCGCGCGCCGGCGCCGAATCCGACGCGTAACGCGCCATGGACGCCCGGTTGAAAGGCCCGCCGCACAAGCCTTCGCGCCGACCGGCCACGAGCCGGATTCATTGACGGCATCGGCCATTCCCGCACACGTCATGCATCACCTGCGTCTGCATGAAGTCGCGTTCGAGATGGCGGTTATCGTCCGGGTCGACTCAAGTAGAATGCGCGCAACCATCAAGCCGAGCGGGGCCACGCTTCCATTCCACTCGCACCGGCGCAACGCGAACAAGACGACACGAACATGCGCAGCGGCATCCGCGGGCCGCGCCGCCCCAACCGGGCGCGCGCCACCGCGACGATCGACCGCCGACGAAGCCTCCATGAGCAAACCGATCCTGTACCTCCTCGCCGGCAACGGCAGCGCGGCCGACTGGTGGGACGACACGCTGCCCCACTTCCGCCGTTACCGGCCCGTGCCGCTGGAACTGCCGGGCTTCGGCGACAATCCCGCGCCGCCCTGCGAAGATCTCGCCGCGTATGCGCAAGCGCTGCTGGACGCGACCGAACCGGGCCACGCGATCATGGCGGTCGGCGTGAATGCGCTGCTGGTGCTGCATGCGTTGCAACGGCGCCCCGGCCACTTCGGCCGCAGCGTGCTGCTCGCGCCCGTCGGTGCATTTCTGTGGGAACGGCGCCTGCCGAAACTGATGGCGCCGAAGCCGCTGCGCAAAACCATTCACTGGCTGCTCGCGCACTACCCGGCGCTGTTCGCCCGCAAGTTCTCGAACCTGACCTGGACACGCGCGCAGTACCGCCGCATGGGCGCCGGCTACGCGCGCTGCCGCGCGTTCCTGCCGCACTGGGATCTCGTGCGCGCGGATACCGCGCTGCCGCTGCTCGAGTGGGTCACCGATCGCATCGAACTCGTGTGGGGCGACCAGGACGCCGTGCTCGGCGTGCGCCAGGCCGCCGCATGGTCGGCCATCCTCGCGCGCGCCGAGCTCACCGTCACGCTGCAGGCCGGCTGGGGACACTATCCGTGGATCGACGCACCGGCTGCGTTCGCGCAGTGGCTCGAAGCGGGCGACGCCGGCTTCGTCGCGCACACCAAGGGCGGGCGCCTGGCGCTGGCGACGATGGCCGGCCTGCCCGTGCCGCCCGCGCTGTCGCTGACCCGCGCCGACGATCCGCGCCTGCCCGGCTTTCTCGCGAGCCAGCCCGACGCCGAGTGGGCGATCCGCTCGTCGAGCCATGGCGAAGACCAGGCCGATGCGGCCAACGCGGGCCTGCACACCACGTTCCTGCGCGTACCGGCCTCGCAGGCCGCCGCGCGCGCGGCCGAGCTGCTCGACGGCGGCCTCGAGGAAACGGTCGTCCAGCGCTTCATCACGCCCGTGCTGTCGGGCATCGCGTTCGTGCGGCATCTCGCGGTCGAAGTCGAATGGGTGGAAGGCCACCTCGAATCGCTCGCCGACGGCCAGGCGAGCCCGCAACGCGCGATCCTGTCGCGGCTCGGCGAGCCCTGGCAACGCGGCACGTTCCCGGGCGCGCATGGCCTGGGCGCGACGCAACTGTGGACCTTCCTGCAACGCGTGCTGCGCGCGTTCCACTACGTGCCGGGCGATGTCGAATGGGCGTGGGACGGCACGCAGCTGTGGCTGCTGCAATATCGCCCGATCAGCAGCTACGGCTGGCACCGGCACCTGACCGCCGCGAACATCGCCGAGATCCTGCCGCCGCAGCCCAGCCGGCTGGTCGAGTACACCCAACGGCGCGCGGCCGGCAGCATCCCGGCCATCATGGCGCGCTGGGATGCGCGCGTATTGCAGGACAACGAACCATTCACCGCGCTCTATGGCGGCGCGTCGTACATCAACAACGACCTGTTCCTCGCCCGTCTCGCCGACTGGGGCGTATCGGCCGGCAACTACAGCGGCGAGATCGGCGGCGCGACCCCGCCGCTGCGCTGGCGTCCGCTGCGGCTGCTGCGTTCGCTGCCGGTGTTCTGGCGCATGCTGCGCGCCGCACGCGGGCATCTGCCGACGCTCGAACGCGGCCTGCAGCGCTTCGACCGGGAACTCGCGACGCTCGTCGAGCAACGCGCCGACGGCCGGCAGCTGGCCGACTGGTTCACGCGCTTCTACGTATTCGTCGTGCAGGGCAACCTGTGCATCGCGTCATCGCTGGCCAGCAGCGGCGGCGCACTGTGGGGCCGTCCGCCGACCGCATACGGCCAGCTCGAGAACAGCCCGCATCGCCTGCCGTGGGAAACCGATCCGGGCACCGCACGACCCGCGCCCGCCGATCTGCCGTTGCAGGCGTTTCCCGACTGGCCGCTGCCCGTCCGCGTGCTCCACGCGCTCGGCGCGCCCGGCATGCGCGGCTGGTATCTGCAGGTGCGCGAGTGGTATCGCGACAACCTGATGCGCGTGTTCTTCCGCCTGCATCACGCGATGCCGGCCGCCGACCGCGACGCATGGTTCGCGCCCCATCCCGATCGCCGCGAACGCAACGGCAGCTTCTGGCAGGACGGCAGCGAAGGCACCGACGAGGCGGCCGGCTTCATGATCTATCCGGGCCACACGCAAGGCGTGCTCGGCCGCGACATCCTGCTCGAAGACACGCTCGACCCGGGCCGGCACGCGCAGTACCAGGCCGCGCGCGCGGTGATCGCGCGCATGGGTGGCCGGCTGTCGCACGGCGCGACGCTGCTGCGCGAACTGCGCAAGCCGTCGGCCGTGCTGCCGCGCGTCGACGCGGCGTGGATCGGGCGCGAGGTGCGGCTCAGCGACGGCAGGCTGACGCTGGTCGACTAGGCGCGGCGCGGTTGCCGCGGGCCCGGGCGCGGACTCAGCGCACCGGCGTGCGGGGTTTCCCGTCGACCTTCAACGTACGCCGGTCGTGCGCGGCTTCGTATTCGACCGTCTGCGCCGGTGTGACGGCGCCGTACGAACGGCCGTTCACGTAGACGATGCCGTCCCGCAGCTCGATCCGGTCGCCGTTGACCGTCGCGGTGGCCCGGTCGCCCTGCAGCACCGCGCCCGAGCAACCGGCGGTCGAAAAGCTGCGCACCGACGTGCCCGGCATCGCGGCGATCCCGCCCTGATCCGCCGCATGCGCCGCGCTGCAGGGCGGCGCATCCATGCTGCCGGCCGCGTGAACGGCACCGGCACCGGCACCGATCCCGCATCCGGCAAGCAACGCAATCGTCATCGGCTTCAGATTGTTCATGGTGGGCTCCGTTGTCCGCCGCCGCGGATCGATGACCGGCCGACACCCGCGCTCGCATGGCGGGGCGTCCGGATGCACCGAGTATGCGTCCGGTTCGCGGCACTCCGCCATCCGCGCCAATACCACTCACCGCCCGCCCATCCGTCCCCGTGATCCCCGCCGACGCCGGCCCCGCAAGCACCGCTCGGCACGACGCGTCCCGATGAAAATCCGCCTTGATCAAGTTGCGACCCGCAACTATTATTGCTTGCGATCCGCAACCTTTCCGGGCTGACCATGGACCTCATCGACGCTCCCGCCAAGCCTCGCGAAGCAACCATCCTCGAGCTTCGCGACTTCTCCCGCAAACTGGTTCGCGAGCTCGGTTTCATGCGCGCGACGCTGGCCGACAGCGACTGGGCGCCTTCGGCGGTTCACGCGATCCTCGAGATCGGGATGGCGCCCGGCATCAACGCCCGCGATCTGGGCAACATCCTGCGGCTGGACAAATCGAACACGAGCCGGCAACTCGCGCGGCTCGAGGCGGCCGGCATCGTCGAACGGCGCGTATCGAGCGACGATGCGCGCGCGACCGAGCTGTACCTGACCGCCGACGGCAAGAAGCTCCAGAAAAGAATCGACGCGTTCGCGACGGATCAGGTGTCGAATGCGTTGCGCCGCATGGTGCCGGCGGATCAACAGGCGCTGCTGCGCTCGCTCGCGCTGTATGCCGATGCGCTCGCGCAGGACAATGCCGCCAGGGCAAGCGCCGCGACACCCGATGCGCCATCGATCCGCGAAGGCTACCAGCCGGGCTGCATCGGCGATATCGCGAGCCTTCACGCGCGCTTCTATTCGGAACACTGGGGATTCGGCGCCTTTTTCGAAAAGCGGGTGGCGACCGAGCTGGCCGAGTTCGCCGGTGCGCTGCCGGCCGACGGCAAGGCGCTCTGGCTGTGCCAGGAAGACGGACGGACGCTCGCGTCGCTCGCGATCGACGGCGACCCGGCAACGGGCGTCGCGCACCTGCGATGGTTCATCGTGAACGATGCGTTGCGCGGCTCCGGCATCGGGCGCCGCCTGATGACGGAAGCGATGCGCTTCGTCGACGCGCAGCGGTTTCGCGAAACCTATCTGTGGACGTTCAAGGGCCTCGATTCGGCACGCCACCTGTACGAGTCGTTCGGCTTCACGCTGACGAGCGAATCCGCGGGCACGCAATGGGGCACGGAGGTGGTCGAGCAGCGCTTCAGCCGGCCCGGGCCATCCGGCGGCTGAAGGTCGATGGGCTGCATGCCGTCGAATATTCTCATCACTTGACGCCCGTCATGGCCGCTCGAGCCGCGTCGCGTGCGCGGTTCATCCGTTATCGCGATCACGCCGAACGCCTGCATCGGCCTGCGAATCACTAGGGAAAATCCCGAGACATCCTTACAGCGATTTACCTGATGATTCACGGAAGCGTCATGTTTCGGCGATCCAGCGGTCCGCCAAGCTTTCAGTTCGCGTCTCGAAACCGATCGCGCATCGCGGCAAATTCGATGACCGCGGCCTGAAACGGCAGTCGCTGGCGAATCGTCAGGTGTTCAATACTTTCAACAACCCGGTCGAGAGTAAACGTGAGATTCCGTGGCCCGCTGGTGCGGTGGAGACGAGGCGATGCGCGAAACCTGCGCGCCGCGATCGCGTCCACCGACGACCGTGACGGCTGGCAAAGTCCTCGCCTGCATCTGTCGATCTACACCATCCTGTCCTGCCGCTCCGTTCGCCGCCACAACGCCGTCGCCGCGCGTGCGTACGTCGCGATCCATACCGACGACGTGGCCTCGCTGCTGCCTTAGCGCTTCACCCCTTTCCCTGTATCCGTTCGACCTGCCCGCCGTGTCGCCCGACCGGTGACGGAATCCGCTCGCGCTTCGTTTCCGTGCGAGCCGGCCCGCAATCGAACGGATTCCTGATCGTCGCGCACCACGCTCGCTCACCGCGAGCGGTGCTCGCGCACGCCCGCTTCATCCGATGAACCGTCGCGCACCGGCCCGCGCATCGCGGATCGACACGCGCCCTGAAAATGGAAGACTTCGTCATGCGAATCCGCACGCTTGCCCGCAGCATTGCAACCGCCGCCTCCCTGTCGGCCGCCGCGTCCGCCGGCACGACCGCCCACGCGGCCGGTGAACTGAACATCTACAACTGGTCCGACTACATCGCCCCGGACACGGTCCCGAACTTCCAGAAGCAGACGGGCCTCCACGTGCGTTACGACAACTACGACAGCGACGACACGCTGCAGGCGAAACTGATGTCGGGGAATTCCGGCTACGACATCGTCGTGCCGACGTCGAACTACATGGCCAAGCAGATTCAGGCGAGCGTCTACCAGCCGCTCGACAAGTCGAAGCTGCCGAACCTGTCGAACCTCGATCCGCTGCTGATGAAGATGGTCGCCGACGCCGATCCGGGCAACCAGTACGGCGTGCCATGGGCCTACGGCACCGACGGCATCGGCTACAACGTGCAGGCGGTGAAGAAGGCGCTCGGCGACAAGGCGCCGGTCGACAGCTGGGCGCTGGTGTTCGACCCGGCCAATATGGCGAAGCTCAAGAGCTGCGGCGTATCGTTCCTCGACCAGGCGGTCGACGTGTTCGCGGCCACGCTGCAATACATGGGCAAGGACCCGAACAGCACGAACCCGGCCGACTACCGCGCGGCGTACGAGGTGCTGAAGAAGGTACGCCCGTACATCACGCAGTTCAACTCGTCGGGCTACATCAACGATCTCGCGAACAACGACCTGTGCGTGTCGTTCGGCTATTCGGGCGACGTCGGCATTGCGCACCGCCGCGCCGCCGAAGCGAAGCGCCCGTACGAGATCCGCTTCGCGAACCCGAAGGAAGGCGGGCTGCTGTGGTTCGACATGATGGTGATCCCGAAGGATGCGCCGAACCGCGACGCCGCGCTGAAGTGGATCAACTACCTGCAGGATCCGAAGGTCAACGCCGGCATCACCAACGCGGTGTTCTATCCGACCGCGAACAAGGCCGCGCGCCAGTATGTGAAGCCCGCGATCGCACGCGACCCGTCGGTGTATCCGGCCGACGAGGTGCTGAGCAGGATGACGCTGCTCAAGCCGATGCCGCCCGAGATTCGCCGGCTGCAGAACCGGCTGTGGGCGCAGTTGAAGACGGGGCGCTGAGCGTCGCGCCGCGGGACTGAACCGTGCCTGCGGCGGCTCGCGCCGCAGGCACGGTTCCGATCGGCTGCGGAATAGTCGACCTATCCGACAAGGCGTCGACCGCCCACCCCAGCTGACCGACGAGCCCTCGTCAGACATCGGCTTCGCGACGGACGGTCGCGCGACTCTCCGCGTAAGGCTACCGTCAATCGGGCTGTCGCAAAGGCCAGCTGGTCTCGACTTATCGCTTTCCGCTCCGGGGCATCGCGAATCGCAGTAATGCCACGCAGATCGCCACGCTCCCTGCGATCACCCACCAGATGATCTGCAATCCTCTCCATGAAATCTGCCAGAGACGACTAACCCAGTGCAGGCTTCTCCGCCTTTCGGTCGGCGTGCGCTTGTTCAAGCCCGCCGTCTTGGCCGTCGCCAGCGCGATTTTCCCGCCGATGACAATGGAAAAAAGCACGTAGTAGATCCATCGATAGTGCTTCGACCGACGATCGTCGTTGACCTGCGTCAGCAGTTTCTCTTGTTGGTCGCGAAACGCGACGAGTGTCGAGATGACACATTCGCTTGCAAGCGATGCCGGGTTGAACGCATCGTGCCTGACGTCTCGCCCGTCAAGCCGTTCGGGAAACGACGCGCAGAACTGTATCGGGGTTCTCAGGCACCGCGACGATGACGGCGGCATCACGCTGACCCTATCGTCGATCCGCGTAACAGGACATATGTCCTCGTTGTATGTCGCAATTTCGTTTCGCAATGACGTAATTTGCTCCGGTGTCAGACGTCGCCCGTTGATCTGGTACATATCCGCGGCGGCATGCGGCCCCGTGACGACAAAGACAGCCGGATCTTCTGCCGAGTAATCGAGCAGTGTTTGCTGCACGCTCGACGCCCAGCGGCATGACAGGCTCTCCCCCAGCCTGTTCTGCGCGCACCACGATTCATACCGTTCCGCCTGCTTCAACAGATAGGCGCTTGCTCTCTGCGTATCGCGCGAACTCTCCTGCAGAGACTGGACATGCCGGTTCGCGTGCGAATCGAACACGAAAAAAATGCCCGCGAGCAACGCGGCCGCGTACCAAACATGATCGTAGACATGCCCGAAACCGTCGCCGATCGGCAGGAGGTCGATGAGCACAAGCACGCCGCACCATCCCGCGACCAGCCCTAAGCCTACCAGCGTCAGCATGCCCCAACCGCTGCCCAGCACACCGCTCCCGCCGATGACGAACGAATCGGGCACAAGCGAAATCAAGGGCCACCAGCCCTGCAGTACCAGCAACCCCGGGAGCAAAAGAATTGACAATGCAACCAGGGCCCCCTTCTTCCTGGCGAGCACATATCCCGTCGTGATGTAGAGGAACGCCAATACCAGCAAGAGTATCCAGAGCACGACCAGAATCGGCAGCATCGCTTCGCCTGGCGACCAATAACTCGAAACAACCTGCCCCTGCGCATCCTGCTCGACAAAATTCGACGAGACAAGTCCGAGCCCTTCAAAACTTTGCTGAATATTCCAGGCGCCGCCTTTCAATATCACGAGATAGGGGTATATCAGCCAGCCCAAATATTTACCGAGAAAGTACCCCGATCGCTCCGCGACGATATAAACAATCTCGTTCATTTTTCAATCCGTTTAATCAACACGATCAACCCATCTAAAATCCAGGCCCTAACCAGGATTATTCTAGGTGTGATATGCCAAAAACAACAATCAACGGACCTCTTTTATATATTCTAAAAAATCAGTCTCTTTGTTTTATTTCACCGGCAATCACGTCTTGACGGACTGGTTTGCCGGTCGGCGCCTCGCCCGGCAGGGGTACTCCTGCCGGAGCCGCACGCCCCACCGTGTTGCATGTCACCGCCACGAACACCGTCACGACGTGAACCGCATCTACCAACATGTCGACCGGCGCCCCCCCGTGGCGCCTGGGCCAGATGTGGTGTGAGACCATCGGTCATGCCTCTGCGCGCGGCTCGACCATGATGCAATGGCTGCCATTCGACAGTGAGCGTGCACTCGGCATGCGGGACGACCGGCCGGGACACGAGCGGGTCCGATCTCCACCGAGGCCGATTGCATGAACTATCGTTTCGCCTGCTCCGCCGAAAACGCGTCTTCCACGAACCGGATCACGTCGTCGAGCGACGACGTGCACGTGGCGCCCGCCGCGAGCACGCGAAACGCCCCCTCCGGCCCGAAGCAGACGAGCGGCTTGCGCCAGCGCCGCGCGAGCGCGATCTCCTCGGCCGTGCCGTGCCCGCCCGGCAGCGCGACGATCAGGTCGCTGCTCAGCACGTTCACGTAGTTGCGGTTGATCGTGTGCGGCTCGGCATCCGGCTCGCGGCGCGGCAGCGGCGTGAGGATCGGGATGTCGACGAACGGATGCGGATAGCCGTCGAGCGGCACGAAGCCCGCGAGCGGATCGGCCTGCGTCGGCAGGATGCCGATCGATCGCCCAGCCCTCCCGGGCACGCCGGCGAACGCCCGCGCGACCGCCAGCATCACGCCCTGCCCGCCGCCCGTCAGCAGGTTGAAACCGGCCTGCGCGAGCCATGCGCCGAGCGGCTCCGAAAACGCGAGCCACGGCTCCTTGCCCGAGCCCATCACGCCGATCGTCCTGTTCTTCTGCTGCATCGTGGTTTCCGGAGAAGGGGTTGGATTGCGCGCGATCGCCGCGCTCATTCGAGCTCGACGCCCTTGAGCTCGGGAATCAGGAACAGCGTCGCGACCATGTCGAGCACGTAGAGGCCGGCGAGCATCGCGATGGCCGTCTGGAACGAATAGTGCGCGGCAAGCGCGCCGACCGCGACCGGGCCGAAGCCGCCCACCGCGCGGCCGATGTTCCACAGCACGTTCTGCGCGGTTGCGCGTGCGGCCGTCGGATAACCCTCCGACATCAGCGTCCCGTAGCCACCGACCATCCCGTTGACGAACATGCCCATCAGCGCGCCGGCCCACAGCATCGCCGTCGGGTCCGACAGCCGCGCATACGCGATGACCGTCGCCACCGCGCCGAGCTGGTACAGCAGGAACGTCGGCTTGCGCCCGATGCGGTCGGCCAGCTGCCCGAACACCCAGACGCCGATCATCATCCCGACGACCGTCACCGCCGTCCACACCCCCGACTTCGTCAGCGAGAAACCCATCTGTTTCGACAGGAAGGTCGGCAGCCAGATCATGATCCCGTAGTAGCCGAAGTTCTGGACCGAACACAGGATCACGATGCCGAGGCTCGTGCGCGCGGTGCGGCCGTCCGCGACGAGCAGGCGGAACGCGTTGGCCTTCGGCTGCGCCGCGCGCTGCACGAACGCTTCCGGCTCGTGCAGCTTGTTGCGCATCGCCCACGCAAGCAGTGCGGGCAGCACGCCGACCAGGAACATCCCGCGCCAGCCGATGTGCAGCAGCAGGAACGGCGTCAGCAAGGCGGCCAGCAGCACGCCGGCCTGCCAGCCGAGCGCGACGTAGCACGATACGCGCGCGCGTTTGCTGGCCGGCCACGCTTCCGCCGCGAGCGCCATGCCGATCCCGAACTCGCCGCCCAGCCCGATGCCCGCGATGGTGCGGTAGACGAGCAGATCCCGGAAACCCTGTGCGAACGCACACAGCCCGGTGAAGACCGCGAACAGCAGGATCGTCCAGGTCAGCACGCGCACGCGCCCGTAGCGGTCGCTCAGCGCACCGAACAGGATGCCGCCGGCGACGGCGCCGATCAGCGTCCAGGTGACGAGCGCGCCGCCCTGCCCGGGTGTCAGGTGCAGCGCCGCCGTGATCGCCGGCAGCATGAAGCCGAGGATCAGCAGGTCGAAGCCGTCCATCGCATAGCCGATCGCCGATCCGGCCAGCGCTTTCCACGCGTATGCGCCGACCTGCTCGACGCGCGGGGCCGACGGGCCGCCGAGCGTCGGAGATTTCATGTTTGCTGCCATGGTGTCCCGCCACGATTGTCCGGCGACATTCTAAGGCCTGTGCCCGCGAACGAAGGACCGGCAGGTCGGCCAGTGGCGAGGCTCCGCGCGCGCCGGCACCCGTCTGCGGGACGGCATGGCGGCAACCTGCGGGTCATGAACGGGAGAGAAAAACGGCGGGCCGGTGTCGGCGGTGAAGCCGGCGATGTCGCGGCCAGGCCGGACTCCGGACGAACGACTACGTGGGGGAGCGGGTTGCCGGCCGGCCCGCTTGCGCGAGCCGGAAGGCGCCGGAGGGTCCAGCGGCCTGGCCGGCTTCAGCCCTGGTCGTCTCCGGGCCACCAGGTCTTGGCCTCGCGGTCGACGGCGAGCGTGTCGAGATCCTTGCCTTCGAGCCATTTCGGCCGCGGGCCGCGGCCCGACCATGAGCGGCCGGTCGTCGGATCGTAGTACTTGGCAGGCGCCTTGCGTTTTCGCTGGACGATATAACCGAGCGCGCTCAGCACTTCCTGCTGCGAAATTCCCAAAAGCTCGACCTGTTCCTTGAATGCCGCGAGCGCGGCCTGCTTCTCCTTCTGCTTCGCATCCGACAGCTTGATATTCAGGTCCCGAAGTTGTGCTTCGAGTTCCTGCAGGGCCTGGGTCATGTATTCATCCTCTTTGGGCATGTTTTCGCAAAAAGCTCCGATGGCGGAACCTACCACGAAGTTCCGCCGATGGGTGCTGTCAAATGTATGTATCGTTTGCCTGAGCCGGCGTGGCTTGCGCGATACGCACTAAACGACGTCGCGCGTCAATCGATGACAGACTGAACCGGCCCGGCAACGCGCAGCCCGCCGCATACGAAGGCACGGGCGAACGACTGCGGCAAGTAGGCGCCGCACCAGGCACTGGCGCGGCATGGCGCGAATGATAGCAGTGCACGGCATCGCGATGCAGAAGTCGTCGGCCGGCGTCGATCCGGACCCGGTCGCTTTTTGGTCGCTTTTCGGACGCTCACAGACCGACGTCGCAGGCGTCCCACGCGATCCTGTCGAACAGCGCGCGCAGCTTCGCGCCGCGCGCCGCGTTCAGCGCGGCCGCATGCGCGACGCGCCCGGCGAGATGCGCGCGGAAGTCCGGACGCGCATCGCGATTCTGCGCCGCCGGCCCGCTCCGGATGCAGTTGGTCAGGATGGCCTTCAGGAGATCGAACTCATCGCGCGCCAGGTTCGGATGACGATTGACGACCACGCCGGCGAGTTGCTGGCGCACGCCGCGCCGCATCACGCGCGTCTTGCGCAGGTGCAGCGCAAAGCCCTCGTCGAGCGCGATCGCGGCAACGCGCACCTGCAGCCGCTCGACGTCGCGCGCCAGCGCGCCGCCGCCGGAAAATGCGAGATCGTCGGCGTAACGCGTGTAGGTTGCATCGAGCGAACGCGCGAGCGCGGCGAGCCGCATGTCGAACCGGAAGGCGCTCAGGTTCGCCAGCGCCGGCGACGTCGGCGCCCCCTGCGGCAGATGCCGTTCTCGATAGCGCTGACGGCCGATCCAGTCGAACCGGTCGCGCAGATCCGGGGCGAGCAGCCGCGCGGACGGCACGCGGTTGGTGCACAGCCCGGTAAGCGTGCGCGCGACTTCGGCCGGGTATCCGAGCGTGACGAACAGCGCGTGAATGCGCGCGGCGCGGATCGATACGAAGAAATCCGCGAGATCGAAACGGACGACGACATCGCGATCGGCATGCGGCGCCGCGAACGACACGATCCCGTGCCCCTTGCGAAAACCGTGCACCGCTCCGTGCGGCGCGATGCGGTCGAGCAGCCCGTGCAGGATGCGGCGCTGCGCTTCGCGCAGCCGGCCCTTCGGGATCTCGACCAGGCGGCACCCGCCGCTGCGCTTGTCGTGCGCCACGTACGTGTAGTGATGCAACGGCGTGGCGCCGCTGCGCGCGTCGACGCGCCAACGGTCGGACAGCCAGTCGAGTTCCGGCACGCGCACGCCGAGCCAGTCGGCGAGATCGCCGGGCGTCGCCCATTGCGGCACGTCGCAGCCGGCCAGCGGCGCCGGCAACGGCAGCTGGACGAGCGGCCGCCGCACGACGCGGATCGCGGCGGGCCGGTCGCTGCCGTACCACGCGAGCACGAAAGGCGGCGCATCGGCGAGGTGCGCCGCAAGCGCATCGATGTCGACATCGGCCCAGCGCGCGCCGAAGCGCACGAGCGCGGCGTCCGCGACTTCGTGAGTCCACGGCGGCGCGCCGCCGAGCACCGCCGCCATCCGGGACAGGACGCCGGCACGTTCGGGCGCACCGGCCAGCATCGCCTCGGCAATCGTGCGGGTGGTATCGCGCAGGGATGAAGACATGGAAAAGGATGGGCGGGACGATGAGCCAACGTGACGGGTATTGCGAGGAGTCACGTTGCGCAACGCGCAACGGCGCTCCTTGCGACGCATCGGGATGTCGATCTGATCCACGGGGTAGCCCCGTAGTCCTGGAACATCGGCTGCCTGTTCCGGGCGTGAGCTTGACCCACCGGCCCGCGATGCGACTTTAATGGCCGCGAACGCGGCGTGTCAAACCGGGGCGATCGGCGCTGCCGGATCGCGACCACCGACCTACGCGCGCCGGGAAAACAGTTCGCGGTACGCGATCGGCGCGACGCCGACACCGGCCATGTTGTTCAGCATCGTGGCCCAGGTCGCGTTGTCGACGCTGACCGGAAACGACCGCACGCGGTTGGCGAGCAGCCAGAAGGTGCGCGTCATGCCGTTGCTCATCGCGACTTCGTACCCGCCTCCCTCGATCCAGTAGCCGACCGGCGGCAGTGCCACCGGTTCGAGGCGGCCGGCCCGGAACGCGGCGGCGGCCGACGCGTACTTGCTGTCGAGCGGCATGACGCGGCGCGGCACGCAGTCCTGCGAGTTCGGCTGCGGGAATCTCGGGCTCGTGCCGAGCCACAGGCCATAGAACGTCTGCGCGTCGAGATGCACGACGTAGCGCTCCGTTTCGGCGGGCGTCGCCGCCATGTAGCAGTCGGCCTGGCCCGGAACGGCGACACGCCACATCGCGCGCTGCGCGCTGAGGTCGACCAGCTCGCTCGCCTGCGGCCGTGGGTGGACGGGAGACGGTCGTCCCGCTTCGCGCAGGTCGCGCGCGCGATCGAGACCGATACGAAGACGTGTCAGCATGGGCCCTCTCTTGCTCTCGTGATTTGTTCGAATGAGCCGGGGCGCGGGCGAAACCATCGTCGCGTGTCGGCAAACCGTGTGCCCGATGCCCTGGCGCGCCCGGTGTGCCCGGGAACCCGCGCAGTGTAGCGCCTTTCCGTTCGGGCACGAGTCGCTTCGTGCCAGGGATTCCTCCCGCGCTCGATCAATCGAACCCCATGAACGCCCATGCGCTTCGCCTGCCGCGCCGGCACCACCATCGATCATCGCCTCAATATTCGCCGTCGATTATTTGAATATCGAAACAATCAAAAAATAAAAACAACACCATCCAGAATTCAATTAAATCAAATTCAAACAAAAAATTATCGAATTCCATTAACGATAAATTAATTCGATTGGCGCCCTCAAAGCCAAATAAATAGTCTGTGTTGTGCGCCGCAACACCGCGATTCAAAAATCAAAGAGGTAACGGAGGCGCAGCACGAATCATTTCATTCGTGCTTTGTCGCAAAGTTCCAGCTTGCCAGGCCCCGTTGATTTCCAGACGCTTGCGAATCAGCAATCCGGAAGGACAGACATGTCTTTCCGGACGTGGCCGACGTCGTCAGATCGCATCATTTCATTCAATTCCAAAGGAAAGTCATGAAGAAGATTGCAACCGTGCTGTTTTCAGCACTGATGCTCGCCTCCACGTGCGCGTCCGCACAGGCGCTTTGCAAAGCCGGCAAGATCGACAAGATCGAAACCGACACCACCGGCAACCTGCTGGTGACGATCAACGATGGCGTCTACTCGTTCAGTGCCAAGGAAGTTTATTCGATTATTTACCAGGCATATTCGGAAAACAGAAATATGTTTATCTATGGAAATAATTGCGCGAATGGCTCGCCGGCGACCCGCTTTGCGATTCGTTAATCGATCTTGAAGCGCTCGACGATTATCGATACGTGAAGCCCGGTGCTGGATTGACGGTCTGAATCCAGCACCACCGCGGGCTGGGGTGCCGATACTGCGCGACATCGCACCTGCATGCCCGCTACCTGTTCATCCATCTGCCATTCCCATCCGGGTACCGACGAAGCCGGCCGGCTTGCCATTGCGATTCAGGCGTCGTCCGGCGTTTGTCGCCTCCATCGCATCATCGTGACGTTCACGCCGAGCCGGATGCCCGGTTCGTTGCGCCAGGCTCGCGCGTGATTCCATGTGCGGCTTGTGAAAGCGCATGCACGGCCGTAGCATCAGGCATCCCTGCGTCGGCGACCGTCGGGGCCCAGCCATGAGCAGACGCCCGGCTGTCGGATATCGCCATGCGCAGACCGTACCCATCCCCGTCGAAGGCGCCCAATGATCGACCACGTTTACATCTCAGTCACCGACATCGAAAAATCACTGGCCTTTTACGCTGAAGCCTTGAAGCCGCTCGGCTGGAGCATTTTCGGCAACTACGACTCCGCCTCGGGCCCGGAAAGCGTCCCCGATCTTTACGGCATCGGCGACGACGTGTACGGCAAGGGAGCGGGAGTCGGATCGAGCATCTGGCTGCGCAAACGCCATCCCGGCGAGACCGGGCTTTACGTCGGGATCGTCTGCGATACCAATGAACTGGTCGACGCCGCCTACGCCGCCGCGATCAAGGCCGGCGGGATTGACGAGGGGAAACCGGCGGATCGTACCTATTTCGCCCCCGGCTACTACGCCGCCAACGTTGCCGACTTCGACGGCAACCGTCTCGAATTCGTACACAAGGCGTGGAACCCGAAGCGACACGCGTAGCACATCGATGCACGGGCGCCCTGGCTGTTCGGTCTGCGCCGCCCTCCCGATGCGTGAATCGCATGCGGCATGGCCCACCACGCATCGGCTGAGAAGCGCGACCGCGCGGGCCGTCTCCCGGCGGTCCGCCACAGGCGACGTCACCGATCCAGCAAGCGCCCCAGCCGCATCATCGTGACGTTCACGCCGAGATGCCGCATCGACGGTTGCACGATCACGCAGTTGTCGTACGGCGTGACGATCACATGGTCGCCGTCGCGGGCAATTTCGGTGCCGGCCTTCCCGATCACCTCGAGCCCCGTGAACGGTTGCGAGAACCGGAAATCCATCGAACGCGCGACGACCGGCTCCGTGATCTCGACGAACTTCTGCCGCACCGGCGCGGCCTGCGTGAGGAAGGCCGCGACGTCGTCGCGCGCGACCACGCCCGCATGCAGCAGGAAGCGCGCCGCGCTGTCGAGCGCGACGTCACGCGCGCTCGCGGCGAAGTGCTGGCCCGTCTCGATCAGCAGCGCATTCTTCGCGCTCGCCGCGTCGCCGAAGCCGCCGTAGTCACGCAGCCGCGTGCCGTTCGCATGGCCGCGGTCGATGATCACGTGCTCCGGCGTGCCGATTGCGGCCGCCAGCGCGATCGCCTTCTCGAGCGGCCCGGTCATCATCAGCGGCGCGGACGCTTCGTGCATCGAATGAATGTCGAGCAGCAGGTCGACCGTATCGAGCAGCGGACGCATCGCGCGCGCACGCGCGAGCTCGCGGCTGTCGCGCGTGCCGTCGAGCGCGGCCGGCGTCCACACGCGATTCATGTCCTCGTCGAGGTAGCGCGTCGCATCGGCGTTCTCCGCGCTGAAGTGCTCGTAGGCGCCCACGTTGCCGAAGCCGAGCGACAGCCGGCCCGCAACCGGCTGCAGGCCCGCGGCCAGCAACGTGTCCACCGCGATCGCGCCGCTGACTTCGTTGCCGTGCGTCAGCGCGAGGATCATCACGTGCTTGCCGGGCCGGCCGCTGTCGAACGTATGCAGATAGTCGATGCCCGTATTGCCCGCGCGCCAGCGCGAGATGTCGGGGAAGGCCACTTCGATCGGATAGGCCGGCAAGGCGGCGCGGATGGCTTCAAGCGTGGTCATGTCGGAAAGGCTCAACAAGGTTCGGAAAAGGCACGGCCGGCGTGTGCCGGCTGCGCCGGAATCGGGTTTGCGGCCGGCGCGTCACGCCCCGGTCGCGCGTGTCGATGGCGCGGCGGCGGCCGCCGTGCCGCGCATCCGGCGGCCGAGCGAAATCACCGACGTGATCCCGAGCACGGCCGTCGCCATCACGTAGAAACTCGGCGCCAGCTTGTTGTGCGTCGCGTCGATCAGCCAGGTCACGATCAGCGGCGCGAAGCCGCCGAACAGCGTCACCGAGAAGTTGTACGACAGCGCGAGGCCCGTGCCGCGCGTGCTCGTCGGGAAGATGTCGGCGAGCAGCGCCGGCAGCGGCGCGAGGCTCACCGCGATCAACAGGCCGACCAGCGCCTGGACCGCGAGCAGCGTCTCGACCGTCGGATAGCGGTTCAGCATGACGAACAGCGGCCACGTCGTCACGCCGACCAGGATCAGCGCGATCAGCATCACGCGGATGCGACCGAAACGGTCCGACAGATGCCCCACGACCGGCGCGGCGACCATCAGCATCGCGCCCGTGACGACCGCGCCGAGATACGACGACGTGGCCGGGATATGCAGCTGCTTGACCGCGTACGTCGGCATGTACAGCTTGTGCACGTAGTTGAAGGCCGTGGCCGTCGCGACCACCCCCGCGCCGAGCAGCATGTTCGCGCGATCGCGCACGAACACGTCGCGCAGCGGCGACTTCGCGCGCCCTTGCTCACCCAGCCGGCGGAAATCGGCCGGTTCGTCGATGTTGCGGCGAATGTAGAGCCCGACCGGGCCGATCAGCAACCCGACCGAAAACGCGACGCGCCAGCCCCACGTGTGCAGCTGGTCGGTCGTCAGCAGCAGGCTCAGCAGCGCCGATACGCCGGCCGCGAGCACCGTCGCGAGCCCCTGCGTCGACATCTGCCAGCTCGCGAAGAAACCGCGGCGCTTCGCATCGGCCTGCTCGACCATGAACGCGGTTGCCGCGCCGAATTCGCCGCCCGTCGAGAAACCCTGCAGCATCCGCGCGACGATGATCAGCAACGGCGACGCGATGCCGATCTGCGCATACGTCGGCGCGAACGCGATCATCGCGGTGCCGAGCATCATCAGCCCGATCGACATCGTCAGCGATGCCTTGCGGCCCGCGCGGTCGGCGTAGCTGCCGAGCACGATCGAGCCGAGCGGACGCGTGACGAACGAAATGCCGAACGTGCCGACCGACAGCAGCAGCGAAGTCGCCGCGTCGTGCGTGGGGAAAAACAGCTGGCCGATGACGATCGCGAAGTAACCGTAGATCAGCAGATCGTAGAACTCCAGCGCGTTGCCGATGCTCGCGGCGCAGATCTCGCGCCACGGGTTGTGCGGGGCCGGCGTCGCGCCGTGTGTATTGCGGGTCATCCCTTTGCTCCTCCGGTAATGCTGGCCGTCAGGATTTTGAAAGACGGCGCGCGGCTTTGCCGGCGGCCGTTCGGGCCAGTCAAGCGCGGAGTGTAGGCAACGCGGGGCGGGCGTTCGTGCCGTTTCGGCACGCAATCGTGCCGATCGGCGCGCAGGCCGCGCGGGCGCTGCCCGCGGAGGCTATGCGGCGCCGTCGTCGCGGGCCGGCGCGGTGCGCCAGATCGCGTCCAGTACCGGGTGCGGGTCGTTCCGTCGACGGTACAGCGCAATGTCGAAGCCGATCTGCCAGTCGGCGCCCCCGACGATCGCGAGCTCGCCGCGCCGGACGTCGTCGGCGACGAGCCGCTGCGGCAGCCACGCCAGGCCGAGCCCGCGGCGCGCCATCGCGAGGATCGCTTCGTACGAGTCGGCCTGGTACACGGGCCGCAACGTCGGGCGGCCGGGCATTTCGGCGAGATGGCGCGCCAGCACCGCGCGCAGGGTCAACGTGCGCGCGAACGCGAGCCACGGCACCGGCGCCTGCCCGGCCGGCAGCCGGTAGCGCACGCTGCCGCGCGCATCGAACGCGCTGACCGGCACCAGCACCTCGCGCGCGACGGACAGCCAGTCGAAGCGGTCGCGATCGATCAGCAGCCGCGTATGCGGGCTCGAATAGACGATCAGCATGTCGGCGTCGCCGGCCGTGAGCTGCAGGATCGCTTCCTCCGCGCTGCCGGTCGACACGGTCGCCGTAAAAAAACCGGCGCGCGCAACGGTCTCGTCGTACCAGTCGGGGAAGAAGGTGGCCGAGAGCGTGCGGCCGGTCGCGATTCGCAGGTTGTTCTCCAGCACCGGCGACGCTTCCTGGAGTTGCGTGCGGGCGCCGTGCAGGACGTCGAGCGCGTTCGATGCCGCATCGAGAAACACGGTACCCGCCGCCGTCAGTTCGAGCGGCTTCGTGCGCGCGATCAGGCGCGCGCCGACCCACTCCTCGAGCGACCGGATACGGCGGCCGAACGCCGGATGCGTGACGAACCGGTTCTCCGCCGCGCGGGTGAAGCTGCGCGTGCGCGCGAGTTCGACGAAGTCTTCGAGCCATTTCAGTTGCATGGCTGGGCTCCTGGGTGGGCGATGATGGGCCGGCCGATGCGCGCGGGCCGCCTCCGTCGCGCAGCTGTCGCCGTGGACGGCTGCGGATCACGCGGCGCGGGCCGCGGCGTGGCGCGGCGCGGCGCGGCGCGGCGCCCGATCCTACAGCGTCTGCGGCGCATCGCGCAGCACGGCGCGCAGCGCGATATCAAAAGGCGTCGCGTGATCGATCCCGGCTGCGCGCACGCGCGATGCGTCCAGATGGCAATCGTACGGACGCGGCGTCGCGTCGGTCGGCTGGTCGATCCGCGTGAGCGATGCTTCGATGCCGAGCGCGGCCGCGATCCGCTGCGCAATGTCGTACTTCGTCATCGGCTCCTCGCCCGACCAGTGACGAATGCCCGTGATCGACGCACCCGCGAGATGGCGCAATGTCAGGTCGCGGATGACGTCCGCGACGTCGGGCGTATAGGTCGGGTAACGGATCGCCCAGGCGTCCATGCCGACCGCGGCGGCGCCCGGCAGTGCGGACGCGGCGATCGCCGGCACGAGACTCGTGACGGCCGATTCGCTCCAGTCTACGATCGGGCCGTAGAGCAGCGGCAGGCGCAGCACGCACGACAGCGGCGACGCGGCGAGGAGCGCCGCCTCGCCTTCCAGCTTCGTGCGGCCGTAGATGTTCAGCGGATTCGGGGTGGCGTCCTCGCGGTACGGAGCGGCCTTGCCGTCGAAGACGTAGTCGGTGGAGATGCCGAGCGTCCATGCGCCGTGGCGCGCGGCGAGCGCGCCGATGCGCGCCTGGGCGGTGACGTTGATCGCGCGTGCGCCGTCAGGATCGCGTTCGCAGACGTCCGGGCGGCGTTCGGCCGCGCAGATGATCACGGCGGCCGGCTGGCGGGTGGCGAAGAGGTGTTCGAGGGCCGGCTCGTCGAGGACGTCGAGTTCGGCGAGGTTTTCCGCCGGCAACGCAAGGCGTTTTGCGCCTGCGCCGTGCGGGTTGCGGATCGTCGCGACGAGGTTTAACGAAGACTCGCGGGACAGGGACGCGGCAACCGCGCGGCCGAGGAGGCCGGCGGCGCCGATGAGAAGGACGGTCGATTGCGGCACGGTAGCCATCTGTGAAAGGGGAACGGGGATTCCCCAATCTATACAAGAACAGGCAACCGATGTCGACTCCCCTCACTCGTCGGCTGCATGCCTGTCTTCTCGTCACGTCGGGACTCGCGGCGCCGGTCGGCCTGGCGACACCCGCCGAGCGGATCCGGATGACGCTTCCGGCACGCTCGTCATTCGCGGACAGGCAGGCTGCAGGATTCCCGTCGACCTGCCTGATCTCCAGTTCGACGGGCGCCACCGACGTCGCCATTGCGTCCGACAGGCACGACAGCGCCGCGAGCAAGCCCGGCGCGCTGCTTCAAAAGCCTGTCTGCACTACCTGAATCCTCCCGGAACGGCACAAGAATGCGAACAAGCGCTTGGGTGGCCCGACATAACCATGGTGAAACCCGTAAGCGGCGCCCGGCCCAACCTTGTCCGCGCCGTCATTCGCGACCGGAACGCCACGACGCGAAGCCCACTGCGCCGCTCAGTATCCTGCCGACGCGCACGGGTTCCCTTCCTGCCCCGGCGTCGCAATGCGGACACCGCCCCCCGCTTGCCTGATCACGCAAAACGCCGAGCTGTACACCGGGCCATAGCCCCCTCCCGGTACGATCGAGATGCTGTAGAACTTGTTGATGTCCAGCGCCCTCGGCGCCGCACGCACAACCGCACCGGCCACGGTCTGGCCATAGACGAGACACGCGCCTCGCTTCAGATAAACCGGCGGCGCACTCCCCGGAACCTCCAGCGCCCAATACGTGACAACGGGACTGACCGGGCCGGTTTGTCTCGTCACATCGACCCCGCGGATCTGGATCGGGTCGGAACCAGTGTCGTCACTTGCCGGCAGGCAAGCAGCCGGTTTTCCGTCGATCTGCCTGATGTCCAGGCTAATCGGACCGTGCGACGTGGCAACCGCACAGGAGGTAAACAACCAGCACGATAGGCATGCCACGGCACTGCTTCGCAAAATTTCCCTCACGCTTCGCGTCCATTCATCGCGGCATCGAAACCACTCGAGTCAATCAGGAATTCAAACATCGCCACCGTGCGACGGCGCCCGTCCCGCTACTTCGGCAAATTGTCCATATTCTTCGGATCCCGCAGCAACGGCGCGAGCACCCAGTCGAGTTCTTCCGGCGCGCCGACGTATCCGCGGTGAATGATCGCCTGGTATTTCTTGAGCACATGAATCGCGAAATAATCCGCGACCAGATTTCCCTGCTGCTCCATGTTGTAGTCGTGAAAAACGTTCTGAGGCGTGATGGTGTACTGATAGGCACGCTCGCCGCGAATGGTGACGGTCAGCCCGTGCCAGCGCACCGAATATCCGAGCTGGTATTGCCAGACGTGCGTCATCTCGTGCATGAACCATGACATGTCGCCATCCGCCACCGACGCGGCGGAGAAGTCCTCGAGAAAGTCCTCGTCGCGAAAATACATGTGCCCGTCAGGGGTAACTGCGGTTCTCTTGCGCTGCATGTCGAACCAGAAGTAACTCCCCCGATGCACCCGCACCTTGTCGTAATCGATGCTGTCCTTGAAGACGGTCCAGGCCATCTCGATCTCGCCCGCCGTCAACGGCCGATCATGTCCCTTGACCGTCATCGACTTCTCCGATTCTCCCAACTGAAACTGGTTCGTCTGCACGCCGTTGATCTTGACTCGGCAATCCACGCCGTCACCGCCTTCCGCGCAAGCTTCACGACGCCGTCGATCAGTGGCCGGCTGTCAAGCTGCGTACCACGCGGCACGGTGACGGCGGCCGACATCTGTGCCGCCCGGCCGCTGTCCATCTCGAAGTGCGCGATCGAACATGACGGAAACGCGCGCAAGTAGTGCGGGTACAGCGTCTCGAACCATGCCTCGGTAAACCGCGGATAGTCGTCGTTCTCCGTCGGCAATGTCCTGAAGCAGACGATTTCTGCGAGACGCCGCGGCGTGAACAGCGTCACTGTGCACGCGCAATCATGTCCGGAACCTGTTCGTTTGGCAACGCAGCACCCACGCCGCACGCGCCACACGTCACGCCCCGCCCACAAAAACAAAACCCGGCGCACTTTCGTGCACCGGGCTCCGAGCCGAACGGAACCGCCGCCCCGCCTTACTTCCGGTCGAGCGAATACCGCCCCGGCCCGGTCAGTGCGAGCAACAGCAGCCCGCCGATGATGCTCACGTTTTTGTAGAAGTTGATCATCGCCATGTATTGCTCCATCCCCTGCAGCGCCCAGTAGCGATGGCCGATCAGCGCGGTCGCGAGCGTATAGGCGGCGAACACCAGTGCGAGCGGCCGCGTATAGAAGCCGGCCGCGATCAGCAGGCCGCCGACCAGCTCGACCGCCACCGCGATCACCGCGGCCAGTTCGGGCGCTGGGTTCCCCGTCGACGCCATGTACGCGACGGTGCCCGAGAAGCCGTTCAGCTTCTGCCAGCCGAACAGCACGAACAGGATCATCAACAGCACGCGAGCCGCCAGCAGCAGCTCGTCCTTCTTCGACTCCAGCGAAACGTAACGCATAGCAATATCACCCTTGAATTGACGGTTTGATGCATCCGGTGCCGGGAGGCGCCGAATCACTCCTCGCACGATCGGACAGCAGGCCGGAGCGCCCGCCGCCGAAGAATCCGTCGGGTTGCGCCGTTCCCGGCGCGCTTCCGATCGGTTCTGGCGAAGCACGGGTGCAGTCTACTGTCTCGTCACGAATCATCAATCCGTCAAAGAAGGATTCGCTGTCTCATTAAAGTGGACAATCGACGACAAAAGCGCCGACAGGCAAAGGTCGGCAGGCAGTGCAAATCAACCCGCCGCATGTTTCCGGAACACGGAAACGCCCCGCTTCTTTCAGGCCACCTGATTCAATCGATATTTTCGGCTTCAATTGACACAAATCGGTCACAACCGCGCATATCGAACTTGTCATTAAACGGCGGGTTCAATATCGATTCACAAAGGCCGACTTGATTCCCGCAACTCGACCCGCATTGCAATCTACCGGGCATTCTGTTTCAGAAAAAATCTCATGGCCCGGAAACGAACATCGGCAATGCGAAAACGTTTCGCGGGCAGGCGGACTGGAATCGCCGGTGACGCATGTCGTCCGTCAGACAAGGATTTCAGCCCGTCATCGACTGGGAAACACCCTTTCCACACACCGTCGATCGATCCGATGTTTAGCAGAATCAGCGCAAAACCTTGACCAATCCTTCTCGCCCTTTGCCAGTTTTCAACACCGGGAAAAATGCTTGAATAAATACAGCCAAAACGGTGTGTTTACGGCAAAAAATCGCAGACCTTTAGCCCTCACTCAAACACCCCGTTCCCGTCTGCATTTTTCTCAACATGCATTACAAAAAATTACCAAGTAATACCGATTTAAATATACGATAGCGCACGTCCTTACGTTTTCCCGACACTCCCGTGAACCCCGGGAACGCGTCGCGCCGGACGCGCCCTGCCTTCGAAGCGCCGCAGGCCGACCCGGCAGCCGCTCGTCACGGGATCGTTATTCAACCGGAGACCACCCATGGCAACGAACACGCCCGTGACCAGCGGCGCGAACACGAACAGCCTGTTGCAACAGGCGGCGCAATCGATCATCAACGGCTCGACCGGTAATCCGTCGATGGACGTCGGCACGCTCGTCAAGACGCTGGTGAACGCGAAAACCGCCGGCCGGGCCGCCGCGCTCGCCGCGTCGCAGACCACCGGCACGACGCAGATTTCCGCATTCGGCGCGCTGTCGTCGGCACTGGGTGCGCTCGAGGCGGGCCTCGCCTCGCTGACCAATGGCGGGCTGCAGTCGACGTTCACCGCGGTCGCGAGCGGCAAGGGCCTGACCGCGACGGCGGGCGCGGGCGCGGTGGCCGGCACCTACACGATCGGCGTCACGCAGACCGCGACCGCGCAGGCACTGGCTTCGTCGGGCTTCGACGGGAGCAAGGCGCTCGGCACCGGCACGCTGACGCTGTCGCTCGGCAGCCAGTCGTTCAAGGTCGACGTCACCGGCACGAACAACACGCTGTCGGGCATCGCGGCCGCGATCAACTCCGCGGCGAACAACCCGGGGATCAGCGCGACCGTGATCAACGGCACCGACGGCGCGCACCTCGTGCTCGCGTCGACGAAAACGGGCTCGGCGAACGCGATCAGCGTCGCGGTCGGCAACGTGGCCAACGACAACGGGCTGTCGAACCTCGGCGTCACGTCGACTGCCGACACGACGGGCGGCGCGTCGAAGATCGAATCGGCGAACAGCGCGGCCGCGTGGCGGCAAAGC
Organism: Burkholderia sp. 572; assembly: GCF_040545135.1. Taxonomy (NCBI): domain Bacteria; kingdom Pseudomonadati; phylum Pseudomonadota; class Betaproteobacteria; order Burkholderiales; family Burkholderiaceae; genus Burkholderia; species Burkholderia sp. 572. The sequence goes on from NZ_JBEPLH010000014.1 coordinate 119,098, forward strand.
GCCGTCGCGCAGGACGCGAAGTTCACGCTCAACGGCATCGCGTCGACCAGCGCGAGCAACACGGTGTCGGGCGTGCTGAGCGGCGTCACGCTGAACCTGTCGGCGGCCGCGGTCAGCGCGACCGACACGCAGACGCTGACGGTCAGCACCGATACGAAGTCGCAGGCGGCCACGATCACGAACTTCGTGAACCTGTACAACACCGTCGTCAAGACGATGGGCGCGCTGTCGAGCTACACGGAAGGGGCGAGCTCGCAGGGTGCGCTGATCGGCGATTCGACGCTGAACACGATCCGCAACTCGCTCGCGTCGATCGTCGCGCGCGGTGTCGTGAACGAGAACGGCAACGGACACACGAACCTGATGGCGATCGGCATCTCGCTCGAGAAGGACGGCACGCTGAAGGCCGACAGCGCGAAGCTCGACAGTGCGCTGTCCAACAACCCGTCAGGGGTCGCGCGCCTGTTCAACTCGACGAACGGGATGGGCAAGCAACTGACCGACCAGATCGCGCCCTTCACGAAGAAAGGCGGGATGATCGAAGTGCGCACGAACGCGCTGAGTGCCAACCTGAAGCGCGTCACGCAGCAGCAGACGGATCTGGCCGACTACGCCGCGCAATTGACCAAGCAGTATCAGGCGCAGTTCACGGCGCTCAATACGCTGATGGCCAAGATGAACTCGAACACGCAATACCTGACGCGGCTGTTCGGCGGCGCCAACAGCAGCGGCACGCTGGCGAACAAATGATGCGCGCCCGGGCCGCCCGATGATCGTGGCGGCGGCTGCCGGTCAATGGATCGACCGGCTCGCGCCGCCGCGCACGGCGTCCCGCCCGGACACATCACGCAGACGCCGGCGGTGCGCAAGCATGCGCCGGGCGCCCTTCCGCGGTTCGCTCCATCGCGGCAGGCCGTGCCGTCAGCCGAGACCTTCGACGCGATCGGCAAACAAATCGATCGCACGCGACACCTGACGCCCGAAATAGCCTGGCCGTTCGCGCTCGTATGCGCGCAGCAGCGACGTGCATTCACGCTCCGCCCAGCGCCACACGGGGCCCTGTTTCGCGAAGACCGGATGACCGTGCAGTTCGGCCGGTACCGCGTGCTCGTCGTCCCAGCCCCAGAAATACGCCTGGTACGCACGTGCGTACGGCATCCCCAGATGGCTCGCCACGGTCTCGTCGTGGCGCAGCGTGAAATCGACGATTTCCTTGCGCGCACGGCCGCCGATATCGGCATGACGCGCCTCGATCCAGCAGTGATACCTCGCGAGCTGCGACAGGTGCCGCGCGGTGCGGCGCCGCTCGCGCGTCGTGCACAGCGCATACAGGTTGCCGCCGCCGAAATCCAGCACCTCCCCACCCGCGAACGGCCGGTACGGCTTGCCGGTCAGCAGCGTCAGCACCTGCGCGCCGACGATCGCGTAGTCGGCACATCGCATGTAGCCGCTGCGCGTCGTCGCTTCCGACACGCTCCGGTGGACGACCTCATCGATCACGGCATGCAGCATGGGATCTACCGGTGCCGCCAGGATCGGTGGCTGGCTTGTCGTCGTGACGTGTTGCATGGGAAACGGATGCGGATTCAACGGTTCGTCGGGAAAAGCGCTCGGCGGCGCAATATTACGAATCGTTACAAGAAACGATGAGGGGGGATGATCAGATTTGTGTGCTTTTGTCGCCCGACGTGAACATGCACCGGTCAGCCGGCGGCGGCAGATCGTGGGGCACAACGCGTCGGACGGACGAGCGGCGACGCCGCGGTTGGGGATTGGCTTGGCTTGGCTTGGCTCGACGCGGCTCGGCTCGGCTCGGCTCGGCTCGGCTCGGCACCGGCACCGGCACCGGCACCGGCACCGGCACCGGCACCGGCACCGGCACCGGCGCTTGAGGCTTGAGGCTTGAGGCTCGGCGCTCGCGGCTCACAGCTCACGGCTCGCCGACGGGATAGTGCGATGGAATGGATGAAGGTGGGACCGCGCGTCGGCGCCGTGTCGACAGCCCATCGTCATTCATGACGACGGGCAACCCTGACCGTCAACGAATGCAGCGGCCCCGCCGCGACAGGTACCCTTGCCGCCCTCGACAGCATAGAAACGCCCGATGGATTCGCCGGGCCATACGTTGGGGCCGAGCACGCGCCGGGTTCACATCATCGGCGATCGCGGATACGCCACCAACACCGCTTGTCGCGACGCGTACACAACGCAACGCATCGCGACAAACCGGCCGTGCTTGCAGCCGCCCTGCGCCTCCCGACGCCCCCACGCGCGAGCATCCGCCTGCACGGCACGCGATGCCGTCGCGCACCGCAGAACACGGACGACACACCGCGCGCCCTATTGCGCAGCGATCCGACGACGGAAATGCTCGGTGCCGGCCACGATCTTGTCGAGCACCGCATCGAGTGCCCAGAATCGTTCACGCACGTCGTAGTCGATCGCACGGCAGCGGATCGACGCGAAGGTGCCGATCCGCTGGTGATAGAGCTTCGCGAGCGCCGGGTACCCGAGCGCCTCCGACACCGCCGAGACGACCAGGAACGTCGAAAGCTCGTCGGCCAGTTCGGGATGCGCATCCCCTTGCGTGCGCAACCACCGGTACAGATCCGGATGAAAGTTGGTGAACACGCCGTTGAAGCCGGCGGAACCCGCCTTCATCGCATCCCGCGCGATCGCGGCATTCGCGTTGAGGATCTTCAGCGGCGAGCCCTCGGCGAGCGCGACCCGCCGCTTCACCGTTTCCAGGTCGCAGCTCACGTCCTTGAGCATCACGAACCGGCCCGTGTCGATGCACGCGCGCAGTTCGTCATCCGACAGCAGCCGCCGGTAAGGCGCCGGACATTCGTACAGCCCGAGCGGCAGGTCCGACGGCAATCGTGCAAGCAGCCGGTGAAGGTGGTCGAGCAACGCGGCACTGCCCTGGCGCTGCGGATCGAGGCGGTTGGTCACGAGCACGACGCCCTGCGCGCCCGATTCGGCCGCCGCGCACAGCTCCGCGGCCTGCGCGTCGAGATCGTCGCTGATGTGCCCGGACGCGACGACGGGCACGCGCCCGGCCACCCGCTCGACCACGAAGCGCGCGAGCTCCGCGCGTTCGGCCAGACTCAGGAACTGCATCTCGCTCGATTGCGCGACCGCGAACAACGCATCCGCGCCGTGCGCGAGATACCACTCGATCAGCCGCTCGAGCCCTGCGTAGTCGATCACGCCGGCATCGTCGAACGGCGTCAGCATCACCGGGACGATCCCTTCGATGGTCACGTTCGCTTGCTGCTGTTGCATCTGTTTCTCCTTGCTTCAGTGAATGCGGGGGGTAGGCTCACGCGGGCAACGGCCCGGGCGCGGCGTTCGCGGCCTGCTCGGGAATCGGCTTGCGCACCAGCAGCAGATAGGCGATCGCACCCGCGAACGCGATCGCCGCGGCGGTCAGCAGCGCCGGCACGAACGACCATTTCTGCGCAATGATGCCCGTCAGGATCGGCGCAAGCGCACCGCCGACGAAGCCGCCGAAATTCTGGATCGCGCCGAGCGACGCGACGCGGCTCGGCGGCGCGGCCGCCGTCGCGAGCGCCCACGAGCAGGCCGACGCCGCGTTCGCGAGAAAGATCACGACCGAGATGCAGGCGAGCGCCACCGTGTTGCTCTGCACGAGCGCGGCCGGGATCGTGAAGACGACCATCCCGAGCATCGCGACCACCACCGCATTGCGCCGGCTCACGACCGGCGAGCGGCTGCGGCGCGTGATCAGGTCCGACACCCAGCCGGCCACCAGCGAGCCGACGAACCCGCACAGGAACGGCACCGACGCGGCGAAGCCCGTCCGGATCAGGCTCATGTGGCGTTCCATCGTCAGGTAGCCCGGCAGCCAGGTCAGGTAGACCCAGTTCAGGTACACGGATCCGAAGTAACCGATCAGCATCCCCCAGGTCGTGCCGTGCGAGAACAGGCTGCGCCATTCGACGAACGTCAGTTTCGGTGTCGCGGCCACGCTTTGCGCGTCGGCATCGAGGTAGTTGCGCTCGGCGGCGGACAGTTGCGCGCGCACCGGATCGCGATACAGCGCGAACCAGACGACGGCGACGACGAGGCCGAGCGCCCCCGTCGCGATGAACGCCCAGCGCCAGTGGAACGACGCGACGAGGATCGACAGCAGCAACGGCGCGAGCGCGGTGCCGAGCGGCGACGCGGCGTTGAAGATCCCGGTCGGCGTGCCGCGCGCGCGCAGCGGAAACCAGTTGCTCACCACCCGCGCGGCCGACGGGAATTGCGGCGCCTCGCCGATGCCGAGCACGATGCGCGCGACGATGAACCAGCCGAAAGTCGACACGATGCCGCCCGCCGCCTGCGCGAACGACCAGACGATCAACCCGACGCCGAGCAGCCGGCGCGGCCCGATGCGGTCGACGAGCCCGCCGACCGGAAACTGGCACAGCGCATAGCTCCACGAGAAGGCCGACAGCAGCAGCCCCATCTGCGCGAGCGACAAGCCGAGATCGCCGCGGATCGCCGCGCTCGCGACGGCCAGCGTGCCGCGATCGAGGTAGTTGACGATGCCGCTCGCCATCAACAGCGCGAGCGCGATGCGTTGCCCGCGCCGGATACGCGGCGGTGCGGGCGGGACGGTCGGGGTTTCGTTCATTGCGGTTGTCTCCATGTCACTGGTATCGGCCGGTTCCGGCCTGTCCGTCTGATGCGGCATTCAGGGTTCGAGGCGCGCCACTTCCTCGCGCGTCGGAATCGAGGTCTGCGCGCCGTGGCGCGTCACGCTGATCGCGGCGGCGCGCTGGCCGAAGCCGATCGCGTCGTCCATCGACGCGCCGCCCGCGCGGGCGGCCGCGAATCCGCCGACGAACGTGTCGCCGGCCGCGGTCGTATCGACGGCGGCCACCGTCATCGCCCGCAAGCGGCCGTTACCGGCGCCGCCGCGCCAGCAGACGCCGCGCGCGCCGAGCGTCACCAGCACGTTGCCGACGCCCTTCGCGCACAGCGCATCGGCGGCGCGCACGGCCGATGCGTCATCGCCGACGGCGATGCCGGTCAGCGACTCGGCTTCGGTTTCGTTGACGACGAGGTAGTCGACCCGTGCCAGCAGCGCGTCGAACAGCGGCTGCGCGGGCGCGGGGTTGAGCAGCACCGGCGTGTGGTGCGCGGATGCACAGGCGATGGCGCGCGCGACGGCGGCAACCGGCACTTCGAGCTGGCACACGAGCAGCGCGGCCTCGGCGATCGCATCGCGCGCCGCGTCGATCCGGTCGGCGTCGAGGCGCGCATTCGCGCCGGGCACGACGACGATGCTGTTCGCGCCGCCCGCGCCGACCGTGATCGTGGCCACCCCGGTCGCCGTGCCGCCGATCCGGCCCAGGTGCGTCACGTCGATGCGTTCGGCCGCCAGCGCATCGTGCAGGCGCGCACCGAACGCGTCGTCGCCGACGCAGCCGATCATCGCAACCGACGCGCCCAGCCGCGCGGCCGCGACCGCCTGGTTCGCCCCCTTGCCGCCATGAACGGTCTGGAAATCCGTGCCGAGCAGCGTCTCGCCCGGCACCGGCAGGCGCGGCGCGCGCGTCACGAGGTCGATGTTCACGCTGCCGACGACGGCGATGCGCGGTGAAAGGATATCGCTCATTTTGCAATGTAACCGCTTACATTCGCGGCGGACAAAATGGCCGAATCGGCCGTCGTCGATGAAAATCTCACGATATGGATAGAATATGTGTCTGACATAATGCGGAAACACGCCAAGATAGCGCTTACATTCTCACAGGGTCGAGCGGGAATGCAAGCGGCGCCACCACGAATCGAGGGTAAACAATGACGCATTTGACAACGCGGGGCGCCGTCACTGCCGCCCCGCCGGGAGCCGGCCGATGAGCACGCCTCCGTCCCGTGCCGGCGCGCCCCGGGCGCGCCGCGGCAGCGGCCGCTCGGTGCTCGGCGATGTCGCGAAGCTGGCCGGCGTATCGACCGCGACCGTCTCGCGTGTGTACAACGATCCCGGCAAGGTGTCGGCCGACGTGCAGCAGCGCGTGCGCGACGCGGCGCGCGCGCTGAACTGGATTCCGAATGCGGCGGGCCGCGCGCTCGCGTCCACACGCACCCACATCACGGGCGCGATCATTCCGACACTCGACGACCAGGTGTTCGCGTCGCAGGTCGCGGGCATGCAGACGGTCATGGCCGAGCACGGCATCACGCTGTTCCTCGGCTGCTCGAATTACGATCCCGCGCAGGCGCTGGCCCAGGTGCGCGCGATGCTGTCGCGCGGCGTGGAGGCCGTGTCGCTGGTCGGCGAAGCGTATCCGCCGGAACTGTTCGAACTCCTTGCGATGCACCGCGTGCCGTACGTCGTCACTTATGCGTATCGCGACGACAGCCCGCACTGCTGCATCGGCTTCGACAACCGCGCGGCATTCGCGCGGCTCACCACCCACCTGCTCGATCTCGGCCATCGCGATTTCGCGATCATCATGCAGCCGTCGGCCGACAACGACCGCGTGCAGGCCCGCCTGCGCGGCATTCACGACACGCTCGCCGCGCGCGGGCTCGCGGTGCGCCCCGTCCATCAGCACGAGGGCGCGGCCACGATCGCCTTCGGGCGGGCGAGCCTGCGCGCGATCGCGAACAGCGATGCGGCGACGCGGCCGACAGCCGTGATCTGCGGGAACGACGCGCTCGCGCTGGGCGCGCTGCTCGAGGCGCAGGCGCTCGGCATCGACGTGCCCGCGCAATTGTCGATCACCGGGTTCGACGACGTCGCGCTCGCGCGCGAAATCCAGCCGCCGCTGACGACGATGTGGGTCGACACCGACGCGATCGGGCGCCAGGCCGCACAGGCCTTGCTCGATGCGCTCGAGAACGGCGCGACGGGGCCCGGTCATGCCGTCCTGCCCGAATTGCGTACGCGGGGATCGGCTGCGCCACCTGCGCACGCGCCCGCTGCGGGAAAGAAATGAAGCCGTGGCGGGCGGCTTCGGCTGCCCGGCCCGCTCGTCACTGCATCACGTCGACCGGCAGTGTCTTGTCGAGATTGTCGTGCCACGCCTGGATCGTCTTCGGCACGGTTTTCTTCCACGCGGGCACGTTCGAGTAATAGCGCATCCTGACGTTGCTCTGCGCGTCGAACACGAGCAGCCCGATCCACAGATCGTTGCCGCGGCGCATCACGATCGCGGCGTTCGTCGTCGCGATGCCGCGCACCCAGTACGACGTCACGTGCGCGTTCAGCCCGTCGAGATCCCTTGCTTCGGCGCCGTAATTGACGATGTCGACGAGCGTCTGGTAATCGGCACCGAGCAGCTTGTGCGCGGTCGCGTTCTGCTGCGCATTCGCGAGCACATCCAGGCTCACGAGATCCGCCGGCGGCTTCGCCTGCATCTGCGACGCCGTCACATAATCGCCCGAGTAGACGACGCCCGCACCGGCGCCGCATTCGCCGTCGGCGCCGTGCTGCGCGACCTGAACGCGTGCACCCTTGAGGCTGAAGTCGAGACGGCATTGATCGTGACTGAACGTGCCACTATTGCCGTGCAGTTCGATATCGCCACCAAGTTCGCCGGTATTCGCGCCGTTGTTGCCGCTCAGCTCGAAATGCAAACGTGGCGCCGTGCCGGTGAACGTCAGCACACCACCGAACGACGGATTACCACTGTCGAGATACCACGTCTGCTGCCAGCGATCGGCGGCCAGCGGCCTGCCGTTCAGGCTCGCGAGCCGTTCGCGGTAGCGGTCGCCGAGGCACAATTCGTCGGCGCCGCACCGGTCGCGCTGCTTGAGCCACTTCAGCTGCGCCGCCTTCAGCGCGGCCGTGTCGCCGCCTTTCGCGAGCGCCTGCTTCCACGCCGCCGCGAGGTCGCCGTCGAGCTTCGACAGCGCGGCATCCGCGCAGATCGTCTTCTCGGTTGACGAAGCGGCCTTCGCGCAGTCGAAGCCGGCCGCGTGCGCGGCGGCCGGCAACAGCGTCAGCAGCACGGCCGCCGCGACGGATCGCACGCGCATGTGCAATGCGCCGTCGGCGGAAATCGCGGTTTTCCCGCGAGCATTCGATCGGTTCTGGAGGATCATCGGCTTGGATCGTCGCTGGATCGCGCGCCTGTAGAAGCTACCTGCACGCGGTATTCGAGGTAAAAACGCCCGGCCCGGCATGGGGCGCATGCCGTTGCTCGCCGAAGCCTAACCCGAATGCGCGACGCCGATCAATCGACGTTCGATGTCGGCGCAACCGTCGCGGCGGCCTCGCCGCATTGCACGATGCCGCTCGCAATGCGGCTTCCATGGCGGCATCGACTGAAATGATCGATGCGCACGCAACGATCAGTCGAGCCCGCGGCTCGCGCGGCCCCCTTGCACAGGCCGCACAGCGTGATCGCGTTGTGGCGCCTGCCGGCCTTCCGGATCTGCGGGCCGACGCAATACGGCGGTCAGCCGTCGAACGGCACCAGCTCGTAACTCGTGCTCCGGCCGCCGGACGACGAGCGTTGCAGCACGCCGCGCTCGACGAGTTCAGTGATGTCACGCAGCGCCGTATCCTGCGAGCACTTCGCGAGCGCCGCCCACTTGGTGCTCGTCAACTTCCCCTCGAAGCCGTCGAGCAGGCGATTCATGACCTTGGCCTGACGCTCGTTCATCGCGACGCCGGCACATCGTTGCCAGAAGCGCGCCTTGACCAGAACGGCATCGAGCGTCGCATGCGCGTGATCGATGGCCCGGCCGAGCGCGGTCAGGAACCACGCGAGCCATTCCGTGACATCGAGCGAACCGCGCTGCGTACGCTCCAGCACGTCGTAATACGCGTTGCGCTCGCGCTGGATTTGCGCCGACAGGCTATAGAAGCGTTGCGGACTGCGGTCGGCACGCGCCAGGACCAGATCCCCGAGCGCACGTGCAATGCGGCCGTTGCCGTCGTCGAACGGATGGAGCGTGACGAACCACAGGTGGGCCAGGCCGGCCCGGATCAGCAGGGGCTCGACCGGCGCGGCATTGAGCCAGGCGAGAAAGCGCCCGGTTTCGTCGGCGAGGCGCGCGGCGGGTGGCGCCTCGAAATGCACGCGCTGCCGGCCGATCGGCCCCGACACGACCTGCATCGGCCCGGTCGCATCCGTGCGCCAGCCACCGACCGTGATCCGCGACATCCCCGAGTAGCCGGTCGGGAACAGTGCCGCATGCCACCCGAACAGACGGGCTTCGGTGACCGGCGCCGCCGCATGGGTGGTCGCGTCCAGCACCATGTCGACGACGCCCTCGACGTGGCGGTCGACCGGCGCCAGCGCGCCGATATCGACCCCGAGCCGACGCGCGATCGACGACCGCACCGATGCCACGTTCAGGCTTTCGCCCTCGATCGCGCTGGTCTTGACGACGTCCTCCGTCAGCGCGGCCAGGCTGGCCTCGTCGCGCAGCGCCAGGCCGACGTCCGCCAGCCGCCCGGCCAGCATGCCTTGCGCACGGCTGACGTCGGCGAGTGGCGTTGCCAGTGCAGGCAGGTCGAAGCGCCATGCGGGCCAGTCGGCCGACGCCCAGATGAAGGTGTAATCTCCGCTCATGATGCGGAGATTATCCCACCAATTCACCGCACGGTTCAATATTCTCCGCAAATCCTGCGGAGAATAAGGCCTCCATTCCCCGCAAACCGGCCCGCTACCGCGCCCGACCCGCCCCGCCCTTCGCCGCGGGCGCAGCCTCCCCGAGCCGTTCCGCGAGAAACCCGATGAACGTGCGCAGCGTGACGAATCCCTCCCGATGCTGCGGGAACACGGCGTTGAGCGTGATCGGCGACGGCGCATACGCGTCGAGCACCGGCACGAGCGCGCCGCTGTCGAGCGCCGCGCCGACAATGAAGTGCGGCAGCAGCGCGATGCCGAGCCCCGCGATCGCCGCGTCGCGCACCACTTCACCGTTGTTCGCGACGAGCGGCCCCTGCACGTCGAACGTGCGCGCCGCGCCGTCGACGCGGAATTCCCAGCCGATGCGCCGCTCGCGCCCGTACAGCAGGCACGTGTGGCCGGCGAGATCCGCCGGCGTCTGCGGCGTGCCCTGCCGCTTCAGATAGGCGGGGCTCGCGCACGCGACCATCCGCCACGCGCCGAGCGGGCGGGCGATCAACGTCGAATCCTCGAGCGAGCCGATCCGCAGCACGAGATCGAAGCCCTCGCCGATCAGGTCGACGCGCCGGTCGGTCAGGTCGAGGTTCAGCCGCACGGCCGGGTGCGCGGACAGGAATTCGGCGATCAGCGGCGACACATGCGTGATCCCGAACGACAGCGGCGCGCTGATTTTCAGCGACCCGTGCAACTCGGTGCTGCGCACCGACATCGCCTGCTCGGCGTCGGCGATTTCCGCGAGGATCCGCTGCGCGCGCGCATAGAACTCCTGCCCCGATTCGGTCACCGCGAGGTTGCGCGTGTTCCGGTGCAACAGCCGCACGCCGAGCGACGCCTCCAGCGCCATCGTGCGCCGGCTGACGAACTGCTTGGACAGCATCAGTTGATCGGCCGCCGCCGTGAAGCTGCCCGCATCGACCGTCGCGACGAAGATCCTCAGGTCGTTGATTTCCATATTGTCCACTCCATAGCGACAGTCATTATCTCTACAGCCATTTATTTGTCAAATCGATTGACCTAAGATTCACCTCAACGAACGGCCGGTCCCACTTCCGAGGTCCGGCGTCTTGAGGAACAAAAATCATGATCGAAATCCGTGCAGCAAACCAACGTGGCCGTGCGGAGCATGGCTGGCTCAGCTCCCGTCATTCGTTTTCGTTCGCGAATTACTACGATCCGAAGCAAGTCGGCTTCTCCGACCTGCTGGTGATCAATGACGACCGCGTCGCGCCGGGCCGCGGCTTCGGCACGCACCCGCACCGCGACATGGAGATCCTGTCGTACGTGCTCGACGGCGCGCTGGAACACAAGGACTCGATGGGCACCGGCTCGGTGATCGTGCCGGGCGACGTGCAGCTGATGAGCGCGGGCACGGGCGTGCGCCACAGCGAGTTCAACCACTCGCCGGAACTGCCGGTCCACTTCCTGCAGATCTGGGTGGGGCCGGCCGAGAAGGGTGCCGAGCCGCGCTATCAGCAGACGAATGTCACGGCAGACGACAAGCGCGGCAAGCTCGCCCTCGTCGTATCGCCGGACGGCGACGCCGGTTCGCTGAAGATCCGGCAGGACACGCGGATTTACGCGGGCTTGTTCGACGGCGCCGAACGCGCGACGCTGGAACTGGCGCCGGACCGCTTTGCGTACGTGCACGTGGCACGCGGCAGCGTGTCGGTCAACGGCGTGACGCTCGGCGAAGGCGACGGCGTGCGCATCCGCGACGAACGGACGCTGACGTTCGCCGACGGGAAGGATGCCGAAGTGCTGGTGTTCGACCTGCGTCCGGTCGAAGTAACGGCCGAGTGGGCATAAAGCCCGTTCGGGAAACCGGGCCCCGCTGAACGCGGGGCCCTTTTAATCGGAGATTCGCAACATGGCCAAGGTACTCGTTCTTTATTACTCGTCCTACGGGCACGTCGAAACGATGGCGCAGCACATCGCGGAAGGCGCGAAATCGGTGCCCGGCGTCGAGGTCACGCTCAAGCGCGTGCCGGAAACGATTCCCGTCGACCAGGCCCGGGCGATCGGCGTGAAGGTCGACCAGGCTGCGCCGGTCGCGACCGTGGACGAACTCCCCGGCTACGATGCGATCATCTTCGGCACGCCGACCCGTTTCGGCAACATGGCCGGCCAGATGCGCACGTTCCTCGACCAGACCGGCGGCCTGTGGATGAAGGGCGCGCTCGTCGGCAAGATCGGCAGCGTGTTCGCGTCGACCGGCACGCAGCACGGCGGCCAGGAAACGACGATCACGTCGTTCCACACGACGCTCCTGCACCACGGGATGGTGATCGTGGGCGTGCCGTATGCGTGCAGCGGCCTCGTCAACATGAACGAAATCACCGGCGGCACGCCGTACGGCGCCACCACGCTCGCGGGCGCGGACGGCAGCCGCCAGCCGAGCGCGAACGAGCTCGACATCGCGCGCTATCAAGGCAAGCACGTCGCGGAACTCGCAAGCAAGCTCGCGTCGTAACAGGCCGCCTTCGCGGCCCCGCACACGCGCACACGGCGCCGGTCGACCCGGCGCCGCGTGCGCTGTGCCCAGGCCCGGCCGTTGTTACTGGCCCGACGCCGGAGCGGCGGGCGCCGCCTTCGTCGCGGGCGCCTTCTGCGCGGCGTTCTGCGGGTAGTTGCTCTGGTCGTTGGTCAGCCGGTAGCCGCTGCCCGTGCCGATCGCCTTCAGGTCCGACGCGTGACGCGCCCGGGCGGCCTTGCGGGCCGCCTTCTTCTGCGCCTTGTCGATCTGCTTCTGCGTCGGCGCGGACGCCGGATCCTGCGCGTATGCCGCCGGCGCGGCTGCCAACAGCAGACCGAACGACGCCGTTACCGCCACTGCCACCGAAACCACGCGAGACTTCTTCATGGCCGGACCTCCTTGTCGATTGTTGATTGTGGATAGAACACCGGCGCGCACACGACCGCTTGCGACAACGGCGCCGATGCAACGTTAGCCGAACAGTATGTACTTGTCCTTGTGCGTTCCTGAATTCTCCCGATAACGGCAACGATACGTGGGCACCGCGTACGCCGTCGTTCCGGCGCGTCGCCCGCGCCATCAGGGAAACCGATAACCCGGCCTGGCCCGTCCGGCGCTCAGATCCAGCGCGACAGCACCGGCAGCAGGACCGGCACGACGAAGGCGGTGAGCACGCCGTTCAATCCCATCCCGAGCCCGGCGAACGCGCCAGCCTCCTCGCTGACCTGGAACGCGCGCGCGGTGCCGATCCCGTGCGACGCGACGCCGAGCGCGAACCCGCGCACGGCCGGTTCGTCGACGCGCAGGGCGTTGAGGATCCCGCGCGCGCACACGGCCCCGAAGATCCCGGTCGAGATCACGAGCACGGCGGTGAGCGACGGAATCCCGCCGATTTCCGCCGCGACGGCCATCGCGATCGGCGTCGTCGCCGATTTCGGCGCGAGCGACGCGATCGTCTGGTGCGACGCCCCGAACAATGCCGCGATGCCGACCGCCGACACGATCGCGGTCAGCGAGCCCGCGAGCAGGCCGACCAGCAGCGGCACCGCGGCGCGGCGCAGCTTCGACCACTGGCGGTACAGCGGCAGCGCGAGCGCGACGGTCGCGGGGCCGAGCAGGAAGTGGACGAACTGCGCGCCTTCGAAATACGTCGGGTACGGCGTGTGCGTGATCGTCAGCAGCACGACGATCAGCGCAACCGCGATCAGCACCGGGTTCGCGAGCGGGTTGAAGCGCGCCCGCGCATAGACGGCCTGCGCGAACAGATACGCGATCAGCGTGATGGTCAGGCCCAGCAGCGGGCTCGCGGCGAGATAGACCCAGATCGCGCCGAGTTTCGGGAAGGCCGTCATTGCGTGCCCTCCACCGCATCGCCCGCGCGCCGCTGGCGCCGCAGCAGTGCACGCGTGACGAGCGCCGTCACGGCGATCGCGAGCGTGGTGCTGACGGCCAGCGCGACGACGACCGCGAGCGCATCGCCGCGCACGCGGTCGGCCGACACCATGATGCCGACGCCGGCCGGCACGAACAGCAGCGACAGGTGGCGCAACAGCTCGAGCGCGGTCGGCTCGATCGTGTCGGCCACCTGCGGGCGCAGCATCACGAAGCCGAACAGCAGCAGCATGCCGATCACGGGGCCCGGCACCGGCAGGCCGAACAGGTAAGACACGCCTTCCCCGAGACACTGGAAGGTCAGCAAGACCGCGAACGCCTGCAGCATGAAACGCTTCTCCCGAACGGGGCCGCGCTGTCGTACGGCCGCGCGACCGATGGCCGGCGGCTTGCGGCGCCGGCGTGGACGATACGCGCGATCGTACCAACAATGCCCGCGGCGCGGGGCCTAGCGGGCGCCGGGGCCAACGATGCGGGTGGTCGCGGGCACGCCGTGAAGCACCACGCGAAGCCGACGATGCGGCGCGATTCGCGACGGAGCTCGTGCTGCCGAACCGGGACGAAAAATCGCGGGCGATCGGGGCGTGCGGGGCGTGCGGGTTGCAGGCCGACACGTTCGCCCGGTTCACGCGCCGCAAGCAACAAAGGCGGGCATGCGCCCGCCTCGTCGTCATGCGCACTCGCGCTGCCCCGCCTCACGGGCAGCGCGAGTGCGAACCCGTCGCTTACTTCAGTCGCGTCGCGAGTTCATTCGCCATCGCCTTCGTCGCGGCCTTCGTCGGCGCGTCGCCGGCCAGCGCGTTCAGCAAACCGAAATCATGGATCGTGCCGTCGTAGCGCGTGGTCGTCGCATCGACGCCGGCCGCGTCGAGCTTGCGGCCGTACGCTTCGCCCTCGTCACGCAGCACGTCGAACTGCGCGACCTGGATCAGCGCGGGCGGCAGGCCCTTCAACTGCGCGGTGCTTGCGCGCAGCGGCGACGCGTAGATCTCGTTGCGTTGCGCTTCGTTCTTCGTATAGGCATCCCAGAACCACTTCATCATCGGCCGCGTCAGGAAGTGCCCTTGCTGATACGCGTTGTACGAACCCGTGTTGAAGTTGTGGTCCGTGACCGGCCACATCAGCCCCTGGAAGCGGATCGCGGGGCCCCCCTTGTCCTTCGCCATCAGCGCCACCACGGCCGCCATGTTCCCGCCGACGCTGTTGCCGACCACCGCGAGGCGGCTGCCGTCGACGCCGATCTCCGCGCCGTGCGCGGCCACCCACTTCGCCGCCGCATACGCCTGGTTGATCGCGACCGGGTAATGCGCTTCCGGCGACGGCGTGTAGTTCACGAACACCGCGACGGCCCCCGATTGCACGACGAGATCGCGGACGAGGCGTTCATGCGTCGGAAAATCGCCGAGCACCCAGCCGCCGCCGTGGATGAACACGAACACCGGCAGCGTGCCCGTCGCACCTTGCGGGCGAACGATCGTGACCGGTACGGACAGGCCGTCCTGTTCGATCGTGCGGTTCGACACGTCGATCCCCGACAGGTCGACCTTCGTGCCGTTCTGCGCGTCGACCAGCACCTGGCGCGCCTTCGCGGGGCTCAGCGTTTCGAGGCCCGGGCCCTTCTGGCCGTTCAGCGCGGCGAGGAAAGTGCTCGTCGTCGCATCGGGGCGGACGGTATCGGCACCGGCGGCGAATGCGGTGGTCGAGGCGGACAGTACTGCGGCGACGGCGGCAGCGATCAGCAGCGGCTTGACGATCTTCATGATGGTGTTCCTTGGCTTCAGGCGGTAAATGACGATGGATGATTCGCAGTGCGACCGATCAGGCAAGCGTGAGCGTGACGTCGATGTTGCCGCGCGTCGCGTTCGAATACGGGCACACGAGGTGCGCACGGTCGATCAGCGTTTGCGCGATGTCGCGATCGAGGCCCGGCAGCGAGATCGTCAGTTCGACTTCGATGCCGAAGCCGTTCGGGATCGCGCCGATGCCGACGCTGCCTTCGATGGAAGCGTCCGTGGGCATCGCGATCTTGTCGCGGGCCGCGACGAACTTCATCGCGCCGATGAAGCACGCGCTGTAGCCGGCGGCGAACAGTTGCTCGGGGTTCGCGCCTGCGCCGCCCGCGCCGCCGAGCTCGCGCGGCGTGGTCAGTTTCAGGTCGAGGTTGCTCTCGGGCACCGTGGCACGGCCGTCACGGCCGCCGGTGGCTTTTGCATGGGCGCGGTACAGCACTTTTTCGATCGACATGACAGACTCCTTTTCAGCAAATGAATGAAACAGCCTTCGAACCGGGGATCGCGTGCCGACAGCCTTGCTGCCCGCATCGCGCCTGTTTATCTACTCATAGATAGATAAACATCCCCAAAAATGCAGATGGCCGAGCCATCTGCGCCAGAACTCTATCTACCCATAGATAGACAGTGAGATTCAATAAAAAGGCGGCGAACCGCCTCACTGCATGCGCGCTCCGTCAGGACCGCTTTTTCCAGACGGCCTCGACATCTTCGAGGCGCGCCCGCGTGTGAAACAGCCGGCTGGCCAGCACGCTGCCCTGGAACGCCGCGTACAACGTGCGCGCGGCCGTCTCGGGCTCGCCGCTGAACTGCAGCGTGCCTTCCCGCGCGCCCTGCTTCAACAATTCCGCCAGCCAGCTCTCGTTGGCCTTGAAGAACGCCTGCACCGCCTGCCGCACATTCTCCGGCAACGTTTCGATGTCGGCCGCGAGCATCCCGCACAGGCAGATCAGGTTGCCGTCGCCGAGCGTCCGGCCGAACATCTTCGTGTACAGGCTCAGCTTCACGTCGGCCGGCAACGCCGGATCGATCGCCCGCATGGCCGAGAGGACTTCGTCGCTATATGCCGCCACCGCTTCCAGCACGAGGTCGTCCTTCGACGGGAAGTAGTAGTGGATGCTCGACGTCTTCACGCCCACCAGGTCGGACAGGTCTCGATAGCTGAAGCCGTTGTAACCGCGCAGCATCATCAGCGTGGTCGCATGGTCGAGAATCTGTTCGCGGACGGTCGGTTTCGTTTCCATGGAGCGAACTTTATCTACTCATAGATAGACAGTCAAGAACTTTTTTAAGGGCGCAATGCGTAGCGCACCGAACGCCTTGTCCGCGCTCGCCGGCCAATGGCCGCGGGATGCCCGCATCCGGTTCGGTGCGGCGCATTGCACCCGAACCGGGCGGGCGTCAAACCGGATCCGCGATCCTCACTGCGGCTTCAACATCCGCCGAATGATCGTCCGCAACATCGCCCGATGCGCGCGCGGCTTGAACCCCGGTTCGAACACGACGCGCCCGACCGCGCCTTCCGCGAGCGCGAGCAACCACGTCGCGACAAGATCGGGCTTCAGGCTTGCGTCGATCTTCCCTTGCGCCACACCGCGCTTGATCAGCGCGACCATCCGCCCTTTCACCTGCGCCTCGTTCGCCGCGAACAGCGCGGCGACGTCCGGATTGCGCGTCGCCTCCGCCGCGGTCTCGACGCAGATGCGCGCATAGACGGGATCGCTCGACAGTTCCATCAACGTCAGTGCGATCTCCTCGATCGCGGCCAGCGCGTCGTCGGCGTCCGCGTACCGCGCGAACAGTTCGGCCATCTCGCGCTGGTCGTCCTGCGCGACTGCCTCGATGATCGCCGCCTTCGTCGGGAAATAGTGGAACAGGTTGCCGGGGCTCATGCCGGCCGCCTTGCAGATCGCGGCCGTGGACGTCGCATGGAAGCCGTCGCGCGCAAAACAGTCGATCGCGGCATCCAGGATCTGGCGCCGCTTCGCTTCCACTCTTTCAGGATCGATCTTTCTCAACAGGCACTCCGTACTCGACGATGACTCGAATCTTTATTAGACTGATTAATCGATCTATTATCGTGGCGACGTCCCGCAGGCGTCAAGGCAGCGTGCCCACGCACATGCCGCCTGCGGCATCCGCTCACGCCACCGTACCGAGGGGCTCTTGAAACGAATCGTCATTGCCGGCATCGCGCTCGTCCTGTTCGTGCTCGTCGCGGCCGGTGCGCTCGTGCTGCGCGGCCTCGCCGACTTCGAGCTGAAGGGCGCGAACGTGTCGTCGCTCACGTTCCGCGCCAACGGCGCCGGCCTCGTCGGCACGCTCGCGCTGCCGGCCCATGCGCCCGGCGCGCCGATCGTACTGCTCGTGCACGGTGACGGGCCGCGCACCCGCTTCTCCGACGACGCGATGCTGCCGCTCGTCAACAGCCTCCTCGACGCCGGCATCGGCGTGTTCGCATGGGACAAGCAGGGCACCGGCCGCAGCGGCGGCGACTGGCTCGCGCAATCGATGCAGGATCGTGCGAACGAAACGCTCGCCGCGATGGCGCGCGTGCGCGCCGTCGTCGGCCCCGCGCACAAGATCGGCCTGCTCGGCTTCTCGCAAGGCGGCTGGGTCGTGCCGCGCGTCGCGAATGCAGTGCGACCGGCGTTCTCGGTGATCGTCGGCGGCGCCGTCAGCTGGCGCCGGCAAGGCACCTACCTGACGCGGCAGCAGCTCCAGGCAACGGGTCTGCAGCCGGATCGAATCGATGCGACACTGGCCGCCGAGCGACGCGACAACGACGAAATCTTCGGCCGGACGGACGTACCCGCCGATCCGCACCGGCGCCCCGACATCGAGCCGCGCCGCTTCGGCTTCATCGCACGCAACTACCTGGAGGATTCGTCGCAGGCGCTCGCGACGATGCAGGGGCCCGTGCTGGCCGTGTGGGGCGCGCAGGATCGCAATGTCGATCCGGTCGACGAGGCGACTGCCTACACGCATGCCTTCGCGGACCGGCCCGACCGGCGCGTGGTGGTCGTGCCCGGTGCGACGCATGGGTTGCTGCGCGCCGGCTGGTTCGACTACCAGCTCGAGTCCGACTGGCCGACGTGGAAGACATGGCTGTACATGGCGCTCGGCCGCCATGCGTATGCGCCGGACACGCTCGCCCCGATCGAGGCGTGGATCCGGTCGCAGTGAACACGTGTGCAGTACCGCGGCGCCGCGAAGGCGCCGCACCTGAAACAGGCAATACGGCCGCGCCGGCAGGCGTGGCCGCATCAAGGAGAGGTTTCAATGTTTTCGTGGTTTGAACGGCGCCTGCCGACTTTCCCGCTCGAAGATCCCGTCACGCCGCCGAGGGGATTCTTCTCGTTCGTCTGGGCGTGCACGAAAGGCGCGCGCAGCTGGATCCTGCTGATCGCGTTGACGTCGGCCGCGCTGGCCGCGTACGAAGCCGCGCTGTTCGCGATGATGGGCCGCGTGGTCGACTGGCTCGCGTCCGCGACGCCGGCGGATTTCGGCGGCCGGCACTTCGGCACGCTCACCGTTTTCGCAGCGATCCTCGCCGGCAGCGCATTGCTGATCGCGCTGCATACGATGGTCAAGCACCAGGTGCTCGCGATCAACTTCCCGATGCGGCTGCGCTGGTTGTTTCACCGGCTGATGCTCGACCAAAGCCTGTCGTTCTACGCAAACGAATTCGCGGGCCGCGTGACGACCAAGATCATGCAGACCGCGCTCGCGGTGCGCGATGCGCTGTTCATGTCGGTCGACGTCGTGATCGGCGTCGCCGCGTACCTGATCGGCATCCTCGCGCTCGCGGCCAGCTTCGACTGGCGGCTGATGATCCCGCTCGCGCTGTGGGCGCTCGGCTACGGCGCGGCATGTGCGTTCTTCGTGCCGCGCCTGGGCGCCGTCGGCAGCCGCCAGGCCGATGCGCGCGCGCTGATGACGGGCCGCATCACCGACGCGTATTCGAACATCACGACCGTGAAGCTGTTCTCGCACACGCGGCGGGAAGCCGACCACGCGCGGCGCGCGATGGAAGCGTTCAAGGCGACCGGCGACGCGCAGATGCGCCTCGTCAGCGCGTTCGAGATCGTCAATCACCTGCTGTCGACGCTGCTGCTGGTCGGCTCGACCGGCCTCGCGCTGTATCTGTGGATGCACGGCGAGGCGAGCGCGGGCGTCGTCGCGGCGGTGATCGCGATGGCGCTGCGCCTGTCGAGTTATTCGCACTGGATCATGTGGGAGATGACCGAGCTGTTCGAGAACGTCGGCACGATCCAGGACGGCATCAATACGCTGACGAAGGTGCGCAGCGTGGTCGACGCGCCCGATGCGAAGCCGCTCGCGGTGCAGCGCGGCGGGATCGTGTTCGACAACGTGCAGTTCGCGCACGAGGACAACGACCGTGCCGTGTTCGACGGGTTGAACCTGACGATCCGGCCCGGCGAGCGGATCGGCCTGATCGGCCGCTCGGGTGCCGGCAAGTCGACGCTCGTGAACCTGCTGCTGCGCTTCTACGACGTGGGCGGCGGCACGATCCGGATCGACGGGCAGGACATCGCGCACGTCACGCAGGACAGCCTGCGCGGCGCGATCGGGATGGTCACGCAGGATACGTCGCTGCTGCACCGGACGATGCGCGAGAACATCCTGTACGGGCGCCCCGACGCGACCGAGCGCGAGATGCACGATGCCGCCGTGCGCGCGGAGGCGTCCGAATTCATCGACCGGCTGCGCGACCGCCACGGCCGCAGCGGCTACGACGTCGAGGTGGGCGAACGCGGCGTGAAACTGTCGGGCGGCCAGCGGCAGCGCGTCGCGATCGCGCGCGTGATGCTCAAGGACGCGCCGATCCTCGTGCTCGACGAAGCGACCAGCGCGCTCGATTCCGAGGTCGAAGTCGCGATCCAGCGCAGCCTCGACGGCCTGATGAGCGGCAAGACGGTGATCGCGATCGCGCACCGGCTGTCGACCATCGCGGCGATGGACCGGCTGATCGTGCTCGACGAAGGGCGCATCGTCGAGGAAGGCACGCACCAGCAACTGCTGCAGGCCGGCGGCATCTATGCGGCGCTGTGGGCGCACCAGAGCGGCGGGTTCCTCGGCGAAACGGCGGAGGTGGAGAAAGCGGAGCAGTAGGCGGGACCGCTGTGGCAACATGGCGCACGGCGATCGCCGGCCGGTTCGGCGACGGTCGCATTCCCGCCGGCGGGATGCCGCCCCCCCGGCTTCCCGTCGCCCGACGCAGATCCAAGGAGCCCCGCATGACCACGCGACCGGATATCGCCACCGCGCTCGACGCGCCCGATTCGGTGCTCGAGGAAGACGAGCAGCGATTCGTGCAGCGGATTCGTCAGCACGGGTGGTTCCGCACGGAAGTGTTCGCGGAAGGGGACGCACCCGGGTTTTCTTTCACGACCGGGCTGTGGGTCAACCACGGTTTTCCGGAACTCATCGTGTTCTCGATGCCGGCGCGCATCGTCCATGACGTGCTGTGGGACGTCTACCGGATGGTCGCGGCCGGCACGCCGCCGCCGGTCGGCGAGGTCACGGATTCCGTCTTCGGCAACGCGAACGCGCTGCTGATGCCGGTCGAGAAGGCGCACTACGAAGCCCATCTCGGCTGGAACCGCTGGTTCTACGGCAACGACGCGTTCCCGTGCGTCCAGTTGCTGTGGCCCGACCGCGACGGGGTTTTCCCGTGGCAGCCGGAAGCGGACGACGCGTTGAACGCCGCGCAGCCGCGCCTGTTCGGCGCCGGCAACCAACACCACTGACCCGCGCGCAGGATCGCGCGCACAGTGAACGCCCTGCAGCCGTCGTCGCGATGCAGCGCGCGCGATGCACATGTGCGCATCGTTCATCCAGCGTATGACGCATAACGTCCCCATGCACCGCTCGCCGGCCGGTTGCGCGCGCATCCATCTCCGCGCCGCCTCATAACGATCCGACAATTTATTGGTTCCCTCGACGATGTGCTGTCCGTATCGTTCACCGACTCGTCAGACCAATCGACCAACGGGGAATCCAACAATGAAACCAGTCCGTTCATTCGCACTGCTCGCGCTGCCGGCCGCGCTCTTCGCCGCCGGCGCCCACGCGCAAAGCAGCGTCACGCTGTACGGCATCGCCGATGCGGGCATCGCCTATGTCCACAACGCGCAGAACGCGAACGGCAGCAACGCGTCGAGCCTCGTCAAGTTCAGCAGCGGCAACCTGTCGGGCAGCCGCTGGGGGCTGCGCGGCACCGAGGATCTCGGCGGCGGCCTGGCCGCGCTGTTCCAGCTCGAAAACGGCTTCAACATCGGCACGGGCGCACTCGGCCAGGGCGGACGCGAATTCGGCCGCAAGGCCGTCGTCGGCCTCGCAAGCAGCACGTACGGTACCGTCACGCTCGGCCGCCAGTACGATCCGGTCGTCGACCTCGTGCAGGGCCTCACGCAGGACAACTACTTCGGCGGCGTGTTCGCGACGCCGGGCGACCTCGACAACTACGACAACAGCCTGCGCGTCAGCAACTCGGTGAAATACACGAGCCCGCTGATCTCGGGCTTCCAGTTCGAGGGCCTGTACGGCTTCGGCGGCGTCGCGGGCGCCACCGGCAGCGGCCGCACGTACAGCTTCGGCGCAAGCTACGCGAACGGCCCGCTGTCGCTCGGCGCCGGCTTCTTCTACGCGAACGGCGGCTCCTCGGTCGCGAACGGCGTGCGCACGTGGTCGAGCAGCTCGGACACGCTGTTCAACACCGTGATCAACCAGGGTTTCTCGAGCGCGAAGTCGATCCAGATCGTGCGTGTGGCCGGCCAGTACGTGGCCGGGCCCGCCACCTTCGGCCTCGCGTATTCGAATACGCAGTACGGCGCGGACACGCTGTCGGCATTCAGCCAGAACGCGAAGTTCAACAACGGCTCCGCGTTCTTCAACTGGCAGTTCTCGCCGGCGCTGCGCGCGGGTGTCGGCTACAACTACACGTCGCTGACGGGCCCGTCTTCCGCGCACTACAACCAGGTCAACCTCGGCGCGGACTACGCGCTGTCGAAGCGCACCGACCTGTATGCGCTGTTCGGCTACCAGAAGGCGAGCGGCAACACGCTCAACGCGAACGGCGCGGTCGTGAAGGCCGCCGCGTCGGTCGGCTCGTACGGCGTGAACTCCGGCACCGATACGCAGGAACTCGCGATCGTCGGGATTCGCCACAAGTTCTGATCGCGTCGCCGCCAGGCGACGACAGCGACGGACGACAGCCGGCAGGCGCGCACCGCGGTGCGCGCCTGCGGCGTTTACACTGTCCGCGTTCAAGTTCCGCACGACACAAGGAGGCCGGCATGCTGACCGTATGGGGGCGCCGCAATGCATTCAACGTCCAGAAGGTGATGTGGCTCGTCGACGAGCTCGCGCTCGCGCATCGGCACGTGCCGGCCGGCGGGCAGTTCGGCGTGCTCGACACGCCCGGTTTTCTCGCGATGAACCCGCACGGGCGCGTGCCCGTGATCGACGACGGCGGCACGGTCGTATGGGAATCACACAGCATCCTGCGCTACCTCGCCGCGCGTTACGGGCGCCCCGGTTTCTGGCACGACGATCCGGCCGAACAGTCGCGCGCCGACCGCTGGATGGACTGGTCGCAAACCACGCTGCAGCCGACGTTCCTGAACGGCGTGTTCCGGGGCTTCTACCGGACGCCGCCCGAGCAGCGCGACACGGCGCGCGTCGAGCAAAGCATCGCGCAGTGCGCGCAATACTTCCGGACGCTCGATGCGGTGCTGGCCGGGCAACCGTTTCTCGCGGGCGACACGCTCACGCTCGCCGACATCGCGGCCGGCACGCATCTGTATCGCTATTTCGAGCTCGACATCGCCCGGCCGGACCTGCCGCACGTGCAGGCGTGGTACGAACGGCTGAAAGCGCGGCCCGCGTATCGCACGCACGTGATGATTCCGTTCGACGACCTGCGCGGCAAGCTCGACTGAGCGGGCGCCGCGCCAACGGCGGGGCGGCTTGTTGGATGGTTGTAAGAACAACGGTGTAGGGTGCCGACCTGTACGCCCGCCGGATTCGCATGCGTCGTCGCGACCAGGATCGTCGCCAGGCGGGTCATCGCTGACCAACCACGCAGGCAACGTGATGAGCGCTCAGGACGTCCCGGTCGACTTCGCTTTTCAGCAGGACACGGCGGCAGCCGTCCATCGAAACGCCGGCCTCGACGCGTTGCGCGCGTGCCTGACGTTGCTGGTGGTCTTTCACCACTGCGCGATCACATACGGCGCGCTCGGCGGGTGGTACTACCACGAGGTGGCTGCCGGCCCGTCCGTGGAATCCGCACTGCTGACGCTCTTCTGCGCGATCAATCAGGCCTTTTTCATGGGCCTGTTCTTTTTCCTGGCCGGTTATTACACGTCGCCGTCCATCGATCGCAAGGGCGCCGCACGTTTCCTCGCCGACCGGTTCATCAGGCTCGGCCTGCCTCTGCTGGTGTACGGCTTCGTGATCGGCCCGGCAACGATCGCCCTGGCGCAATCGGGCGGAGGCCACCCGTTCGCGGATACGCTGGGCCGCCTGTGGCGGAAAGGCACGTTCGAAAACGGCCCGATGTGGTTCGCCGAGGCACTGCTGATGTTCAGCGCAGCTGCAGCACTCTGTCACATCGCCTTCCGGCGCACCGTGGCGCGCGATACGAACCGCCCCGCCCGCAACCCCTTTCCGTCCGACAGGACGTTGGCCGCCGCGGCGTTGCTCACGGGTATCGCGGCGCTGGCGTTGCGGTCCCGATGGCCGGTAGGTATCAACGTATGGGGGCTGCAGCTCGGCTACTTCGCGAGCTACGTCGTGTTGTACGCAGCCGGGTGCCGGACCGCGCGCGTGCACTGGATCGAGCATCTGCCGGCACGGCAGGTCAGACTGTGGTGGCGCATCGCACTGCTGGCACTCCCTGTCCTGCCGGTCGCTTACCTGCTCGCCAAGCACGTTCCTGCATTGCGCGGCCACCCGCAAGAGGTGATCTACGCATTCTGGGAGCCGCTGGTCGCGTGGGGAACGAGCCTGTTTCTTGCCAGCCGTTTCCAGCGGCGCTTCGATCGACTGACGGGCGCGTGGCAGTCGCTGTCCCGGCGCGCGTACACGATCTACATCATCCATCCCCCGGTGCTGGTGGGTATCGCCCTCGTATGGCGAACCGTGCCGGTGTCGCCGTTCCTGAAATTCGCCGTGACCGGCGGTGTCGCTTGCGTCACGTGCTACCTGATTGCCGGCCTCCTGCTCCGGGTGCCGAGACTCGCGTCGATCCTGTAAGCGCACCCATGCCTGACGCAGCTGGAAGAAGGCGCACGATCGAGCCGGAAATGACAGCCTAATGTCGCCGCATGCTCCCCGCCCCGCCCATGCCGCCGAACCCATGCATTCCGCCGAATTCGCGATGCGCGCCGACCGGGAACGCGCCATGGTGAAAACCGGCACCGGTCGGCACGCCGAAGCGGCGATGTTCCATCCCGTTGACGTGAACGACCGGATCGAAATGGTGGAAATGGTGGAAGTGGTGGAAACGATCGATGAAGACGAAGCCCACGCCCGCGCCGATGAAAAGCGGCGGCCCCCAGTACCCCAGGTCGGCATACGGGTAGTCCACCGCCGGATACCATAAAACACTACCATCGGGACTCTGCACGAACTGCCATGTGCCGTCGTCCTGCAGGCACGCACGCCCGACGATTTGCTGGTCCGTGCCGTCGATGTTCGCTCGCGCGACGACTGCACGGCAGTTGGCCGTGTCGTCCGCCAGATCGTCGTACGTTTGCGCGAAGACCGCCGCGGAACAGCCGAGACAGACGATACCTATCCCGGATCGAAACAAGTTGCACATGATCGGCTCCTGATTGCCCCCGACCGCTAGATCGCGGGCACCGTTGGCGGTGCCCGACACATCGAATCGCTCACGCACGATTCACCACGCGGCGGTAACGCGCCGACGCTACGTACAGGGTCTCCTGCCGGCTAAACGATGCGGCGCGCCTGCTTATTCCAGGGGTCTGGTGCGATTGATCAACGCGGGAACCTTCGACAGTCGATGCCGCGGCTGGCGGCTGGCGCCGGCCTAGCGCCTCGCGAAGCGGTAGGCCGCTGCCGCCGTGATCCCGAATACCAGATGGGCCACCAGCGTGATCGCACCACGAACCGGAATGAACCACGGGAAGATCGCTGTGAAGGCGTACAGGTTGACGCCGTACAGGATGAGGCCGAACGCACCGCCTGCGAGGAGCGCGACCGCGAACGACAGGGTGCGGATCGTTTTCGCCAGCACCGCCGCATAGACCAGCGACAGCACCATATGCACGAGGGTCGCCACCGCCATGACCAGCGGATCGAAGCCGGCGGACGCGTCGAGCACGCGGCGCCCCATCACGATGGCGGCCGTGAGACGTGCGTCGCGCAGCAGGTTCCCGATCGCATCATCGCCGGCGATCGGCCAGAGCAGCAGTTCGACGACGGTCGAGCCGACCGCCGCGGCAAACGCCGCCCAGAGAATCGGGACGACACTGGCGCGTTTCAATTGGCGCCCCCGGCGCAACCGGCCGAGGAATCGAAGCAGCGTGTGCCGCCCCCGCTCCGGCGCCGGTCAGGCAGCATGTGCCCGCGATGCCGAACCGGGCAGCCACGCCACATCACGACGCCCGTTCGCAATCCGTCCAGTAAGCGAACGGATCGCGATGTTTCGGATAGTTTTCGTCCAGCCATTTCAGCAACGTCGCCCGCGCGTTGTCCATGTCGGCTTTCAGCGACGAGGTCGTCAATTCATGCACTTCGACGGACTTCTCGCGATCGACCACGAAGCAGTTCCAGTCGGGGCCGTCGAGATCCGGATCGTCGGACGCCTTCGACGACTTGCCCCAGCCGAACCCCTTGCGTGCGTCGATGTAGTACCGCGGATGCACTTTCAGGTACGACATCTCGCCGCCCTGCAGGCTGCTCTCCGCGCGCAGCACGTCGTGCCCGTCGACGATCTGCGTGACTTCCGGAAGCCGGCGCGCTCGCCATCCGGCGGGCAGCGTCGCGATGGCCTTGACGCTGTCGTACATCCCCCAATCCAGCCCCCAAGCCTCGGCCATGCGCTTCATGAATGCGTCCGCATTCGGATAACCGCGCAGCTGAATCCGGGTCGACAGCGTGACTTCGATCCCGCCGCGCACGCCGGTGCCGGCGGATGCCTCGTTTGCGTTCGCTTCGAACGGGTTGCCGGGACGCGACGCGCGCGTCTCGTCCGTGGGCGCCATGCCCGAAAACAGCTGGTCGAGCGCTGCACGCGCTTTCGACGATTTGTCCGGCCTGTTCATTGTTGACCTCGCTTGCACCCGCACGGATGCATACATTTTCGATTTTCGTTCATCTCTCCACCTCATCGTTTTTCGCGGACGCATTGTCGTCGATCCGGCGCTGCCGGCCTAGTGCCTCGAATCGCGCACCGCGTCCTTCGCAGCAGCCGGTCCGCCGTGGCGGGTCGCCACGACCATTTCCATTTCGATCAGGTGCCTGCCGCCGCCGCCGCCCGCATCCGCTCCATCAACGCCAGCACCTCAGGCCGATTCTCCCCCTTCGCGTGCACGAAGTAATACCGGAGCACCGAATCGACCTCGTGGCGGCTCACGCGCACGAGTTCGCTGCGCTTGAGATAGGCGTCGGCAAGCGGTACGCGCGCCAGCGCCACGCCGAGCCCAGCCTCGGCCGCGGCCAGCACGAGGTTGTAATCCTCGAACCGGCGATCCTGCGCGCGCGGCTTGAACGGCACGCCCAACGCATCGAACCACGTGCGCCAGCCGGTCACATCGGAATCGTGCAGCAACGGCATGTCGAGCAACGCGGCATCGCCGCGCCGGCGGCGCTCCGCAGCCAGTTGCGCGGCGAGCCGCGGATGCGCGACCGGATAGAGCCGCTCCGGCATGAACGCACGGGTTTCGAGCTGGCGCCAGTTGCCGCGCCCGTACCGGATCGACAGGTCCGCTTCGCCGCCGGCGATATCCACGTTGCGAAGATCGATGCCGAGTTCGATCTGCAACGCGGGGGCCTCGCTCTCGAGCGCATGCTGCCGCTCGAACAGCCAAAGCTGCGCGAATGCCGGCACCACGCTCATCCTGACCAGTCGCGGCGCGCGCGGCGAACGCCACTGATCGGCCGCACTGTCGATGATCGCGAACGCCTGTTCGATCCGGCCGACGAAGCGCTGCCCGTCCGGCGTCAGGCGCACGCCGCGCGCATGACGTTCGAACAACTTCAGGCCGAGCCAGTTTTCAACGGCGGCCACCCGCCGGCTGATCGCGCCGTGCGTCACGCCGGAGACGTCGGCGGCGGCCAGGAACGAACCCTCGCGCGCGACCGTGCACACCGTCTCCAGGCTCGCGAGCGGCGGCCGCGAACCCGGCGCCGGCGTCGGCGCCGCGGCGGGCAACGCCGCCGCGCCCTGTTTCGCGCGGGCTGAAGCGCCGACCGGCCGCCGGCTCGAGCTGTGAATCATCTTCATATCCGGATGCTGATCTGTGCGCTAGCTTAACATCTCGCGACGCCGCATCATCGCCGCATGAACACACTCTCCACACCGTCGTCGCGCGCTGCGCGGCAGCCGCTGGTCGCGGCCGGCGCGGTCGCCTTCACGATCGTTTCGTGGGCGTCCGCTTTCCCGTTCATCCGGATCGGCCTGCATGGCCTGACCCCGCTTCAGCTCGCGGCGGCACGCTTCGCCACCGCGGCCGTGCTGATCGTCGCGTGGTTGGTGGCGCGGCGGCCGCGCGTGCCGACCCGGAGCGATGCGCTGCGCTTCCTGCTGTGCGGCTTTCTCGGCATCGCGCTGTACAACGCGCTGCTCAATACCGGCGAGCAAACCGTGTCCGCCGGCGCGGCGAGCTTCATCGTGAACACCCTGCCGATCTTCACGGCCCTGCTGGCCGCCGTGTTTCTCGGCGAGCGCTTCAATCGCTGGGGCTGGCTCGGCTCGCTCGTCAGCCTCGCCGGCATCGCGGTGATCGCCCGCGGGCAGCCGGGCGGCCTCGTCCTCGGCGCGGGCAGCACGCTGATTCTCGGCGCGGCCCTGTGTTCGGCCAGCTATTTCGTGCTGCAGCGGCGGCTGATTCCGGTATACGGCGCGCTGGCCTGCACCGCTTACACGCTGCTGGCCGGCGCGCTGCTGCTCACGCCGTGGCTGCCCGGCGCGCTCGGGGCGCTGGAGAGCGGATCGCGCGACACGACGCTGGCCGTCCTGATGCTCGGCATCTTCCCGGCCGCGCTGGGTTACGCGACCTGGACCTTCGCACTCGGCTACTTCGGCGCGGCACGCGCCGCCAACTTCCTCTATCTGACGCCGGCGGTCGCGACGGCCCTGTCGATGGCGCTGACGGGCGAGCGGCCCGGGATCGAGACGGTGTGCGGCGGCCTGCTGGCGATCGCCGGCGTGATCTTCGTGGCGTTGCGCGGACGCGCTTAGGCGCAACGCCGCATCGGGCCGGCACAGTCAGCCCGACGATCCGCAAGCGAACCGGTCGGATGAACCCCGACATCTGCAAAGCCCATCGGATGGCGCGGGCTGTCGACTCGCGCCAGTTCGCCAGCGCCGCCGAGGCTTGACCGTTAGTTGCATCAATAGAGGCATCGATCCCGATGAAACCTGGCAGTTCAACCGGACGCGCAATCACAACCGTCCAAACTGTGCAGACAAATCGACCGAACAGTTCCGGATTGACCGCGCATCAGTGTCCATGGCTTCGCCCCGGCCGCCGGCCGAATAATGGATGCGGCCGTAAGGCCGTCGACAGCGAATCGCAATCCATCGCGTGCCGCGGCGCACGATTTCCGGCATCCGGCGCCTTCGGATTTCGGGCGCCGGCCTTGCCGCACCGGCCCCGTGACGCGATTCGCTGCAGCGCGCAAAATCGGCTTCATATATATTCATACGAATTGCGCGCTGTCAGGCCCCGGGCCGCTCATCCGGGCATCACGCCGACGGGCAGGACACGATGCAAGTGAAACCCATGACGGGTATGGAGACTCATCCGATCGCCCCGGCCTCGCCGTCGGACGGTCGAGACGTCCAATAGAAAGATCATTCAAATCGGAGATGGCAGATGGAACGAAGCACTGTCGGCATGCGCTGCAAACCCCTGATCACCGTCGCACTGGCTGCCGCCGCATTCGCGGCCGCGTCGGGCGCGATGGCCGACCAGGTCGTCAAGATCGGCAGCGTCGAACCGACGACGGGTGGCATCTCGCACCTCGGCAAGGACAACGAGAACGGCGCGCGCCTCGCGGTCGAGGAAATCAACGCGAAGGGCCTGACGATCGGCGGCAAGAAGATCACGCTGCAACTCGATGCGCAGGATGACGCGGCCGACCCGCGCCAGGCCACGCAGGTTGCGCAGAAGCTCGTCGACGACAAGGTCGTCGCCGTGATCGGCCACCTGAACTCGGGCACGTCGATCCCGGCGTCGAAGATCTACAGCGACGCGGGCATCGTGCAGATCTCGCCGTCGGCCACGAACCCGACCTACACGCAGCAAGGCTTCAAGACGACGTACCGCGTGGTCGCGACCGACGCGCAGCAAGGCCCGGCGCTCGCGAGCTACGCGCAGGCGAAGGGCGTGAAAAGCGTCGCGGTGATCGACGATTCGACCGCATACGGCCAGGGCCTCGCGAACGAGTTCGAGAAGAAGGCGAAGGCGCTCGGCCTGAAGGTGCTGTCGCACGACGCGACCAACGACAAGGCCGTCGACTTCCGCGCGATCCTGACGAAGGTCAAGGGCGAGAACCCTGACGCGATCATGTACGGCGGCATGGACGCCACCGGCGGCCCGCTCGCGAAGCAGGCGAAGCAGCTCGGCCTGCGCGCGAAGATCCTGTCGGGCGACGGCGTGTGCACCGACTCGCTGGCCGAACTGGCCGGCCCGGCGGCCGACAACGTGCTGTGCTCGCAGGCGGGCGCCGCGCTCGAGAAGATGCCCGGCGGCGCGGACTTCCTCGCGAAGTACCAGAAGCGCTTCAACCAGGGCATCAAGTTCGATGCGCCGTTCGCGTATGACGCGGTCTACATCGCTGTGGACGCGATGAAGCGCGCGAACTCGACCGACCCGGCGAAGATCCTCGCGGCGATGCCGGCGACGAAATACGACGGCGTGATCGGCACGACGACCTTCGATGCGAAGGGCGACCTGACGCACGGGATCATCTCGATCTACGGCTACAAGAGCGGCAAGAAAACCTTCCTCGACCAGGTGAAGATGTAACCCGCCGCGGCGCCGGCACGACGGGAACGCCACCCGTCGGCGCCGGCGCCGCGCGGGCCGATTTCTGATTCACGGAGACGAAGCATCATGTGCGCAATGGCGTATGCGGAATTCCAACAGGAGTTGAGAAAGGCACAGTTGACGGCGCGCGAGTTCGCCCGCCTGATCCGGATGAACGAAAGTTCGATCACGAACTATTCGAGCAAGGGCACCGTCCCGTCCCACCTCGCGGTCATCGCGAAACTGATCGGCACGCTGGCCGCGCACGAGATCGATTTCCGGCGCGTGATCCGGCAGATACGGATCGAACCGAAACGGCCGCGCGGCGGCGGCGTATTTCCTGCGGCGGACAAGCCGCGTTCCAGAAAAACGACGAAGACCGACGCCTGAGCGCGGGCATGCGTCGACAGCGGCTCAACGCTTGCCGCTTGTCGCTCAACGCCGGAACGGAATTCGTCTCACGGGCACCGCGCCATGCGACGCCCGATCATCCTCCCGCCGCCCGCACGTGATCGAGCAGCGCCTGCAACGGATGGCGCACCTGCTTCGAAGACATCCGCTTCACCTGGCTGCGGCATGAATAGCCGGTCGCCAGCGCCTCGCCTTCCCCATCCGCCGCATCGACGTGCGCCGCCCACGACTGCGCATAGATCGTCTTCGATGTCTCGAGATTGCGCGCTTCGTGCCCATAGGTGCCCGACATCCCGCAGCACCCGGTTGCCTGCACCTGCAAACGCAGCCCGCGTCGTGCAAACACCTGTGCCCATTGCTTGCCGCTGTCGGGCGCATTGGTCTTCTCGGTGCAGTGCGGCAGCAACCGGTAAGAACCGGCGGCGCGCGGCACGCCGCCCGCTTCCGGCAGCGCCTGCAGCAGCCATTCCTGCGGCAGCGCCACCTTCGGCACATCGGCGAGCCCCGTCACCTTCAGGTATTCCTGCCGATACGTGAGCGTCATCGCCGGATCGAGGCCGACCAGCGCGACACCCGAGCGCGCCAGCGCCGCCAGCTGCCCGGCATTGCGGATCGCCGCCTTCTCGAACGCGCGCAAAAAACCTTGCACGTGCAGCGCCTTGCCGTTCGGCGCGAGCGGCGCGAGCCACACCTGAAAACCCGTGCGAGCCGCCAGCTCGATCAGCGTCGCCAACTGCTCGGTATCGAAATAGCGCGTGAACGTGTCCTGCACGATGACGACGCTGCGTGCGCGCTGCGCGTCGCTCAGCGCGGCGAGCGCCCGCGGGTCGGCCGGCTTCACGCGCCATTCGCGGATCACGGCGGCGAGATCGAAGCGGCTCAGGAGCGGGCTGTCGACCATGCCGACGTGCCGCTCGAGCAGCGTGCGCACCCAGCCGGCGCGCATCAGCCCGTTGTACAGCGCGGGCACGCGCGCCATCCACGGCATCGTGAATTCGAGCGAGCCGATCAGGTAGTCGCGTAACGGCCGCAGGTAGCGCTGGTGATACAGCTCGAGAAACCGCGAGCGGAATTCGGGCACGTTGACCTTGACCGGGCACTGCCCGGCGCACGATTTGCACGCGAGGCAGCCGGCCATTGCGTCGTACACCTCGTGCGAGAAATCGGCCTCGCCGTTGCGCGCCGCGCGGCTGTTGCGCCAGCGCGCGGCCAGGCCGCGCAGGGACGGCTGCCGTGCGCGCGCCGCCGCGACGACGTCGACGCCGGCCTGCCCTTGCAGGCGCAGCCATTCGCGCATCAGCGACGCGCGCCCCTTCGGCGACTGCACGCGTTCACGCGTCGCCTTCCACGACGGGCACATCGCGTCGTCCGGATCGAAGTTGTAGCACGTGCCGTTGCCGTTGCAGTGCATCGCCGTGCCGTAGCTCTGCCACACGCGCTCGTCGATCTGCCGGTCGTGGTCGCCGCGCGTCGGCACTTCGTCGATCTTCAGCAGCCGCATCGTGTGATCCGGCGGCGTCGCGATCTTGCCCGGGTTGAACTGGTTGTGCGGATCGAACGCGGCCTTCAGCTGCTGCAGCGACGGATACAGCTCGCCGAAGAACGCCGGCGCATATTCGGAGCGCACGCCCTTGCCGTGCTCGCCCCACAGCAGGCCGCCGTGGCGCTGCGTGAGCTCGGCCACCGCATCCGACACGGGCCGCACCAGCGCCGCCTGCTTCGGGTCCTTCATGTCGAGCGCCGGGCGCACGTGCAGCACGCCCGCGTCGACGTGGCCGAACATCCCGTACTGCAGCCCGTGGCCGTCAAGCAGCGCGCGGAATTCGGCGATGTACGCGGCGAGATTCTCGGGCGGCACCGCGGTGTCCTCGACGAACGGCTGCGGGCGGGCCTCGCCCTGCACGTTGCCGAGCAGGCCGACCGCGCGCTTGCGCATCGCATACACGCGCTTCACCGCGTCGTCGCCGGCCGCGAGCGTGTGGCCCAGGCGCTCCACGCCGGTATCGGTGCGCAGATGGTCGACGAACGCACGCACGCGTGCGTCGACGTCGTCCGCGTCGTCGCCGCTGAATTCGATCAGGTTGATGCCGAGCGTCGGACGCGCGTCGTCCTGCGGGAAATACTCGGCGACGCTGCTCCACACGAAGTCCTTCATCGCGAGCATCAGCACCTTCGAGTCGACCGTCTCGATCGACAGCGGCTCGTGCGCGAGCAGGGCGCGCGCGTCGCGCAGCGCATCCATGAAGCCCGCGTAGCGCACGTTGACCAGCACCGAATACTTCGGGATCGGCAGCACGTTGAGTTTCGCCTCGACGACGAAGCCGAGCGAACCTTCGGCGCCGCACAGCACGCTGTTCAGGTTGAAGCGGCCGTCGGGTTCGCGCAGGTGCGCGAGGTCGTAGCCGGTCAGGCAGCGGTTGAGCTTCGGAAACTTCGCTTCGATCGGCGCGGCCTTGTCGTCGCTGATGCGTCGCGCGGTGCGGTACACCTTGCCGATGCGGTCCTGCCGCGCGCAGCGGCGCTCCAGTTCTTCGTCATCGAGTGCGTCGCTGTGCAGCCGCTCGCCGCCCATCAGCACGAAATCCAGTTCGAGCACGTGATCGCGCGTCTTGCCGTACGTGCAGCTGCCCTGCCCGCTCGCGTCGGTGTTGATCATCCCGCCGACGGTCGCGCGGTTCGACGTCGACAGTTCCGGCGCGAAAAACAGCCCGTGCGGCTTCAGCGCCGCATTGAGCTGATCCTTGACGACGCCCGCCTGCACGCGCACCCAGCGGCGCTCGACGTTGATTTCGAGGATCCGGTTCATGTTCCGCGACAGGTCGACGACCACGCCGTCGGTCAACGACTGCCCGTTGGTGCCCGTGCCGCCGCCGCGCGCTGCCACCGCGACGTCGCGATGCGCGGGCTCGGCGAGCAGCCGTGCCAGCAGCTGGACGTCGTCGGCATGCGCGGGGCAGATCACCGCTTGCGGCAGGCGCTGGTAGATCGAGTTGTCGGTGGCCTGCACCGTCCGGTTCGCATGGTCCGCGCGGATCTCCCCGGCGAATCCGGCGGCCCGCAGCGCGGCGAGAAAGTCACGGTACGCATTCGCGGGCGGGCGGGCGGGACGGGGCAACGAGGCGATCGACATGGGGCAAAAGCGCAGTGTGGGTGGAGCCGGCCGGTTCGCGCGCTCTGAAACATGATTTTTTGGCAAGTTTCCGCGCGACCGGGAATTCCAGTATCTTTGCAATTTCCGTGAGAAACAAACGAATTCTCACCCGGCGAATATTGCATAAAACTCATGAATTACCGTCGCCTCACCCCGTCCATGTCGCTGCTGCTCGTGTTCGAGGCCGCCGCGCGGCATGAAAGCTACACGCGCGCGGCCGAGGAGCTGTCGCTGAGCCAGAGCGCGATCAGCCGGCAAGTCCAGACGCTCGAGGATCAACTCGGCGTGCCGCTGTTCCGGCGCGAGGGCCGCTCCGTGAAGCTGACCGAGGTCGGGCGCCGCTACTTCGCCGAGCTGAGCGGCGCACTGGGGCGCATCCGCGGCGCGACGCTTCAGGCGATGTCCCACCAGGCGGGCGCCGGCACGCTGCGGCTCGCCACCTTGCCGACGTTCGGCTCGAAATGGCTGTTGCCGCACCTGCACGACTTCTACACCGCGCATCCGGGCGTGACCGTGCACCTCCATTCGCGGATCGGCGCCATCGATTTCCTCAACGACGACCTCGATGCGGCCATCACCGTCGGCGCGGGCGACTGGCCGGGCCTGCACGCGCACCGGTTGTACAACGAGTTCCTGATCGCGATCGCGCCGCCGGACACCGGCAGCCGCCGCAAGGCCGACGCGCGTTCGCCGGCGTGGGCCGCGAAACAGACGCTGCTCGGCGTGACGAGCAACCAGCAGGCGTGGGCCGAGTGGTTTTCGCACTATCGGCTCGACCATCGGCAGATGCGCATCGGCCCGAGCTTCGAGCTGACGTCGCACCTGATCCAGGCCGTGCGGGCCGGGATGGGAATCGGGCTGGTGCCGAAGGTGCTGGTGGAAGACGAGCTGGGCCGCAACGAACTCGTGTCGATCGGCGACGCGATCACCAGCCAGCGCAGTTACTACCTCGTCTATCCGCCGGGGAACGAGACACTGCCGTCGCTCGTCGCGTTCCGCGAATGGCTGCTGAAGTCGTGCTGAAACTCGGCCGCCGGCGGGCTGCCCGCGTTCAGGTACGCCATTCGCCGAGAATCTGCTCGGCCAGGTAGTCGCACGGCGGGCGCGCGGACTGCGCGCTGCGCGCGAGCACGACCTCGAGTTCGCCCAGCGGCGGCAGCCCGTGGCTTTCCGACAGCTGCACGAGATGATCGGGAATGCAGCAGCGCGCCAGCGGCGCGACCGCGAGCCCGGCCTCCACCATGCTGAGGAGGCCGAGGTGGCTCGGGCTCTCGTAGGACATCCGGTACGGGATCTTCCGCCGGTTCAGCGCCTTGACCGCCTGATCGCGCGCCATGCTGCCGCCGTGCGTGAAAAAGGCCACCGGCAGCGGCCGCTCCTCCCATACGTTGCGTTTCGGCGACCCGGCCCACACGAGCGGTTCGAGCCGGATCAGCTCGCCGGTCACGCCCTTGATCCGCGTGAGGCACGCGAGGTCGACCGTGTTGTCCTTCAGCATCGGCACGAGCGCGCTGCTCGGCTGGCCGATCACGCGCACTTCCACACGCGGGTGCATCGCGGCGAACTTGCCGAGCACCTGCGGCAGCAGCGACGAAATGTAGTCGTCGGGCACGCCGATCGTCACGCGGCCGCGAATCTCCGGGCGCACGACCGACGCCCAGGCCTCGTCGCGCATCGCCAGCATCCGGCGGCCGTATTCGGCAAGCATCGTGCCTTCGCCGGTCGGCGTCACGTTGCGCGTGTCGCGGATGAAGAGGGGCTTGCCGAGCGCATCTTCGAGCGCCTTGATCTGCATGCTCACCGCCGACGGCGACCGGTGCACGGCCTGCGCGCCCTGAGCGAACGATCCGGATTCGGCGACGGCCACCACCATCGCGAGTACATCGAGGTCGAGCTTTTTCATCGTATTCAGAAAAACTGATCAATCGATTCAGTTTATCCCGTTTTACTGTTCGCCTCCACGATCGGACAATGATTCCCGTCAGCACTCACTCGTTGCAGGAATCGTCAGACATGCATACGTCCGGATCGCTCTACGGGTTTCTCGTCATCGGCGGCATGCTCGCGGTCACGCCCGGGCCGAACATGGTCTACGTGATGTCGCGCTCGATCGCGCAGGGCCGCACGGCAGGGCTCATTTCACTCGGTGGCGTGATGATCGGGTACCTGTTCTACATGTTCGGCGCGGCGTTCGGCATCACGACGCTGTTCATGAGCGTGCCCTATGCGGGCAGCGGGCTGGCCGTGGTCGGTGCGGCGTACCTGCTGTATCTGGCATGGCAGGCCGTCAGGCCCGGCGGCCGCTCGCCGTTCGAGGTGCGGGCGTTGCCCAGCGAGCGGCCGCTGCGGCTGCTCGCGATGGGCGCGACGACCAGCGTGCTGAACCCGAAGCTCGCGATGCTGTTCATTTCGTTGCTGCCGCAGTTCATCGACTACCGGAACGGCAGCGTGCTCGGCCAGTCGCTGCTTCTCGGTTCGCTGCTGATCGCCGCATTCGCCTGCGCGAACGGGACGGTGGCGATCTGTTCCAGCAGCATCGCGAAGTTCCTGCACAGGCGCCCGACGCTGCTGCTCGCCCAGCGCTGGGCGATGGGGCTCATCCTCGGCGGGCTCGGCGTGCAGATGGTGGTCGACGCGTCGAGGATGGCAGGTGTGGCGTGATCCGCGAATCATACGGTCGCGCGAATGTGTTCAGCGCAGTGACCGGAAGCTCGCACGCAGTTCTTCCGACAGCGCATTCGGCTGCTCCCAGGCCGCGAAATGCCCGCCACTGGGCAAACGGTTGTAGTGAATCAGTTTCGGATATGCGGCCTGCGCCCAGCGCTTCGGCGCGGCGTAAATTTCATCCGGAAACACGCTCACGGCCACCGGAATGGTCACATGCTTCGGCGCAAAGAATTCAAGCTTGCTCTCCCAGTACAGGCGCGCCGACGAGACGCCCGTGCGGGTCAGCCAGTAGAGCGTGACGTTGTCGAGCACGTCGTCGCGCGTCAGTCCCTCGGTATGGCCATCGAAAACGCGCTCGATGAGCGCGAGGCCGCTCGCGTCGTGGTCAAGCATCCATGCGGCGAGTCCGACCGGTGAATCCTCGATGCCGTACAGCGTCTGCGGGCGGTTCGCCATTTCCTGCGCATAGCCGAGGCCGTGCCTGTAGAAACGATCGAGCTGCTCGAACGCGTGCCGTTCGTCCGGCGGCAAACCGGCGAGCGCGGGCTCACCGGACTTGAGTGCCTTCGCGATATCGTCCGGCACCGTGGCCGGCATGTTCGTGTGAATCGCGACGAGCTCCGGCGGCGCGATCAGCGCCATCTGCTCGGTCACGGCATTACCCCAGTCGCCACCCTGCGCCACGTAACGCCGGTATCCGAGACGTTTCATCAGGACGATCCACGCGCGCGCAATGCGCACGGGATCCCAGCCGGTCGCAGCGGGCTTGCCCGAGAACGCGTAGCCCGGCAACGATGGAATCACCACGTCGAACGCGTCCGATGCCATGCCGCCAAAGGCCGTCGGATCGGTCAGCGGCCCGATGATCTTCAGTTGCTCGATGATCGAGCCGGGCCATCCGTGCGTGACGATGACGGGCAACGCATCCGGATGTTTCGAGCGAACGTGGATGAAATGAATGTCGAGCCCGTCGATCCGGGTGACGAACTGCGGAAGTGCGTTCAGCGTCGCTTCGACCCTGCGCCAATCGTAGTCGGTCGCCCAATAGCGCGCGAGTTTCTGCATCGTCTCGAGAGGCACGCCCTGTGATGCGTCGGCGACCGCTTCCCGTTCGGGCCAGCGCGTTGCGTTGATCCGCCGCCGCAGCTCGGCAAGTTGCACGTCCGGCGCATGCACCCGCAGCGGGCGCACGGCGGACGCGTCGCCGCCGGCCGGTCGGGCAACGCCCACGACGGCCCTGCTCGTTTCGGTTTCGGTTTCGGCAAACGTGAGGCGGCTCAATGAACCTGCCACCGCGGCGGTCGCGGCTACGCCCATGAAATGACGCCGCGACGGCGTCCGCAAAGAAGTATCAGTCGACATACACGCTCCTGTTGGTCGGACGAACGACATCTGCACTACTGATTACCTGTCATTCGCAAGAACTTCGCACCGGCACCGGGAACGGGCGCCAGTGCGCCCGCTTCACGCGAGATAGCCGGAAACGCCGTCCCAGAAGAGTTTCAGCGCGGTCACCGCCAGCAATCCGTAGCAGATCCGATAGATCAGGCGCTGGTCCAGCCTGCCATGCAGCCGCCAGCCCAATACCACGCCGGCCGGAACGGCGAGCAGGCAGACCGCCATCAATGCCCAGACGTTCATGGTCGGCCGCACGATCAGCATCCACGGCACCGCCTTGAGCGCGTTGCCCACGGTAAAGAAAAGACTCGTCGTTCCCGCGTACATCTCCTTGCCGAGACCGAGCGGCAGCAGGTACATCGCGAGCGGCGGCCCGCCCGAATGCGCGACCATCGTCGTGACGCCCGACGCGAGACCGGCGGTCACGGCCTTCGGTCGCGAACGCGGACGGACCGTCAGCTGCGCGCCGCCGGCCACCCACAGGCCGACGAATATCAGCGTGACCGCCGCCATCAGGAGTTCGATGGCCCGATGGTCGAGAAACCGAAATGCCAGATAGCCGCATCCGATACCCATCACCAGCCCGGGCAGCAGCAGAACGAGATCCGGCTTCGACCACGTCGAAGGCTTCCAGTACCGCAGCGCGAACAGATCCATCGCGATGAACAGCGGAGCGAGCAGACCGCCGGCGGTCACCGGGTCCATCACGAGCGACAGCAGCGGTATGCCGATGATCGCGAATCCACCGCCGAACGCGCCGCGCATGAACGCGATCACGAACACGCCCGCGAACGCGATCAGGATGGTGGTCGGCGTCAGTTGCAGCCCCACCGCGACCGGTGCGGCCGTCATGGCCGACTCGCCGACACGGAACGCCATACGGCGGGCTGCCGGGAGCCGGCTCGAAGCTGCGTCGCCGCCATGCGAGCGATCAGGGTTGAACGCGTTCCATGCATACTGCCTCTCAAATGGGTATGCCGGGGCGATGCAGTGCGCCGGTCAGGTGCACTGCCTGCCGCCCGAGTCGTACAAGCGTTGCAGCCCCGGTACAATCGACTCGACGAAATCAGAATGCACCGCCTCACATCTCAGTGCAATTAAAACATTGACCTCGGTGCAATAATCATTGTTATCGGTGCAATCCATGTCCAAATCCGAGTACCTGCAACTGGCCGACGCGATTGCCGCGCAAATCGCCGACGGCACACTGGCGCCCGGCGATCGCCTGCCTCCCCAGCGTCTTTTCGCCGACCAGCATGCAATCGCCGCATCGACGGCGGGCCGGGTCTACACGGAGCTCTTGCGACGCGGGCTGGTGGTAGGTGAAGTCGGCCGCGGCACCTTCGTGTCGGGCGAGACGCGGCGCGGGGCGGCGGCGCCCGGGGAACCGCGCGGCGTACGGATCGATCTCGAGTTCAACTATCCGAGCGTCCCCGATCAAACGGCGTTGATTGCACGAAGCCTGAGCGGATTGCACCGACCGGCGGAACTCGATGCCGCGCTGCGCGAGGCCACCAGTATCGGCACCGCGGCCATCAGAAGCGTAGCCGCCGCCTATCTGTCGCAACCGGAATGGTCGCCGTCGCCGGACCAGCTCGTGTTTACCGGTAACGGGCGGCAAAGCATTGCCGCAGCCGTGGCCGCGGTCGTTCCGACCGGCGGGCGCTGCGGCGTGGAAGCGCTGACCTACCCGTTCATCAAGGGCATCGCCGCCAAACTGGGCATCTCGCTGGTACCGCTGGCGATGGACGATGACGGCGTGCGTCCCGACGCAGTGCAAAAGGCGCACCGTGAAGCCAGGCTGTCGGCAATCTATGTCCAGCCGGCCATCCAGAACCCGCTGGGCATGACGATGAGCACCGCGCGTCGCGCCGAACTGTTACGCGTGGTCGAAAAGCTCGACATTCCCGTCATCGAGGACAACGTGTACGGCTTCCTCGGCGACGAACCGCCACTGGCCGCGCTCGCTCCGGACACCTGCATCGTGATTGACAGCCTGTCCAAGAAGGTCACGCCCGGCATGACCCTGGGATTCATCGTGCCGCCGCCGCGGCTACGCGAAAGCGTCATGGCATCGGTACGCTCGGGCGGGTGGACCGCCTCGGGATTCGCATTCGCGGCCGCGCAGCGGTTGATGCGCGACGGCACCGTGGCCGAGCTCGCGCAACTCAAGCGCATCGATGCAAGCGAGCGCCAGGCGCTGGCAATCGATCGTCTCGCGGGTTTCGATATCCGGACCAACGGCAAGTGCTACCACCTGTGGCTGACCTTGCCGGCGCACTGGCGCTCACAGGCGTTGGTCGCGGCCGCGGCCAGGCGCGACATCGGGCTGACGCCGTCGACCACGTTTGCCGTCTCGTCCGGCCATGCACCGAACGCGGTGAGGCTCGCACTGGCCGCGCCGACCATGGACCAGCTCGACGCCGGGCTGCGGACACTGACCGCGATACTGAACGGTCGCGAAGAAGATTTCGACTTGACCGAATAAGCCCCGTCCAGCCGACCGGCGCGCCGAAGTCCGACGGCGCGCCCCGTCACTTCATCAGCAACTCGGCCTCCATCTCGCGCAACCGCTCCGGAAAGCGGACGCGCAGCACCAGGAACCACCCGAGCCCGATCGCCAGCAGCGCGACGAACACATAAGGCAGCCACGCATACACGCCCTCCGGCACCGGATACACGCTGCCGGCCAGCGGAATCGCGAGCAGCACGACCGCAATGACGCTGATCGCCACATGCCGCGCGCGAAGCCGGCGCTGGCGGCGCAGATAGAGCGGCGCGCCGATCGCCACCAGCACGTATGCAAGCAGCCAGCCATACGTGGCAATCGAGCTGAGATAGCCATACGAATCGAGTAGCGCGGTGCCGCGCGCGGTGAATACCAGCGCGGTGACCAGCGCCAGCACCACGATCAGCGCCACCGCGACGTGCGGCGTCGCATTGCGCTCGTGTGCGTGGCCCGTCGACGCATGCAGCACGCCCTGCCGCCCGAACGTATAGACGATCCGCGCCGCCGCATTGATCGACGAAAAGAACGCCGCGAAGAAGCTCAACGCCACGCCTGCGTCGATCAGCACGCCGACCCAGCCGGCGCCGAGCCGATGCGCGAGCACCGCGAGCGGGCCGTCGACCCGGTCGAGCGGCGGCGTCTGCCCGTGGAACGCGCTCACCATCCCGTACGCGCCGATCACGAACAGGATCGCCGGCCCGACGACGCTGATCAGCACCGCGCGCGGAATCGCGCGGAACGGGTCGCGCGCTTCCGCGCCGAGCACGGTCGCACTCTCGAACCCCGTGAAGCTGAAGAACGCGAGCACCATCCCGAGCTGCAGCTGGGTCGGCTTCACGCCTTCGAGCGTCAGTTGCGCGCGATCGACCGGATGCCCGCCGAACGCGATCGTCCCGATCACGACGACGGCGATCAGCAGCAGCGTGGCGAGTTCGACGAACAGCGTGAAACGCGTGGACAGCCGGATGTCGCGAAACGCGATGTACCACGCGGCGAACGCGGTGACGACCGTGAGCCCGAGCACGGCGCCGAGCGGCGTCGCGCCGCCGAGCAGCCCGGTCTCGCGGCCCAGCACGAGAAACGTGTTGATCGTCCCCTGCAGGATGCCCGCGGCGGCCACCGCATAGGCAATCAGCAGCGACCAGCCGCAGATCGCGCCCCAGACCGGCCCAATGCCGGCCGACACGTATGCATACAGCGCCCCCGGCGACGCCGAATCGCGCGCGAACACCGAGATGCTCCACGACGCAAACAGCAGCGCGACGATCGCGAACAGGTACGCGAGCCACGTGCCGTTGCCGGCCGTCGCGAAGACGGCGGGGATCAGTACGCCGATCCCGCCGGACACGCCGACGAGGCCGATCGACTGCGCAATCAGTTCGGGCAGGCTCAGGTAGTTGCGCCGCAGGCCGCCCGCCGGCGGTGCGGCATGCTGCGCGGGCAGTGCCTGCGCGGGGCTTGCTGGATGACTCATCGATTGACCTCGTCAGGAATGAAGCGGCGCCGCGTACGTGCCGTCCGCGGCGGTAGTGGTGAGGGTGAGGGTGGTGACGGCGGCCGACGCGAGCCGGTCAGTTCCAGGAGTGGCGCGCGGGCTTCACGCCGTTGAGGTAGTAGTTGCCGATCGCGTGATACTTCCAGCGCACCGGGTCGTGCAGCGTATGCACCCGCGCGTTGCGCCAGTGGCGGTCGAAGTTGTATTTCGCCAGCGTCGACTTGCTGCCGCCGAGCTCGAACAGCTTGCTCGCGGCAAGCAGCGCGACCTCGGTCGTCGCGATCTTCGCCTCGCCCACCGCGATCGCGGCCTGCGCAACCGTTTCCTCGCCCGGCTCGCGCTTCGCCGCGTCGACGAAGCGGCCCGAGCGCGCGAGCAGCGCTTCGGCCGCGTGCACGCGGTACGCGATGTCGCCGATCTGCGCGACCGTCAGCGGGTCCTCGCTCGCGCGCTCGACGCCGCTGTCGATCCACGGGCGCGCATGCTGCTGCACGAACGCGATCGTGTCCTGCAGCGCGGCGCGCGCGATCCCGAGGTCGATCGCGGCGGTCGTGATCTGCGCGAACGGGCCCGCGAAGGTCGGGCGATCGTACGAACGCTGCGTGTGGAAGATTTCGAACGGGCTCACGCGCACGTTCTCGACGATCACCGTGCCGCTCGCGGTCGTGCGCTGCCCGAAGCCGCTCCAGTCATCCACGACGGTCAGCCCCGGCGCACCCTGCCGCACGAAGGCGAGCACGGCCTGGTCCGACTCGTCGAGCGCGAGTACCGGAATCCAGTGCGCGAACAGCGTGCCGGTCGAATAGAACTTGCGGCCGTTCAGCACGAACGCGTCGCCGTCGCGATGCACGCGCGTCCGGATATCGAGCACGTTCTTGCCGCCGGCTTCGGAAAACGCGTTCCCGTAGCGCGTGCCCTTCAGGACGAGATCGAAGAAGAAGCGCTTCTGCGCATCGCTGCCCTCGAGGCGGATGTCCTCGATCAGGCAATAGTGGTTCTGCGGGATCTGGCCGAGCGACGGGTCCGCCTCGGAAACGATCGCGATCACTTCCGCGAGCGTCACGTTCGACACCTCCGCGCCGCCGTATTCGCGCGGCACGGTGATTCCCCACAGCCCGCTCGACGAGAACAGTTCGATCTCGTCGAACGGCAGCTTCCGCTCGCGGTCGCGCAACGCGGCGTGCTCGGCCAGCCGTGCCGCGACCTGGCGCGCGACGTCGAGTGCCTCGGCATCCGAGCCGATGACGGGAACGGGCGTGGCGCCCGCTTGCGGTTGCACGTTTTCTTCGATGATTTCCGTAGACATGTCGATTCCGGCAAAGCTCATGAACCGGCCGGCGGCGCCGGGAAGCATCCGCCGACCTCCTGTTTCGATATCCGAAACGTCAAACCGGGTCGACCCGCGAGAACCGCCGGTGTCGCCCCTTCGATCGGCCGGTGCGCGGCACGTGTACGTGCCCGCCGCGCACCGGCCCCCGCGTCACGCGGCAACCGCCTGCCGTTGAGCCTCGAGTTCGCGCACGAGCGGCAGCACGCGCTGGCCGAAGTACTCGACCTCCTCGATGAAATGCAGGAACCCCGCAAGCACGAGATCGACACCGATCGCCTTCAGCGCGACGATCCGTTCGGCGATCTGCTGCGGCGTACCGATCAGGTTCGTGCGGAAGCCGTCGTTGTACTGCACGAGATCCTCGAACGTCGATTTCGCCCAGTTGCCCTCACCCTCCGGCGACGCCTTGCCGGCCTGCTTCACCGCATCGCCGAACGCGTGCACGGCCTCGACGTGCGCGTGCCGGATGATGTCGTCGAGCACGGCCTGCGCCTCTTCCTCCGTATCGCGCGCGATCACGAACGCGTTGACGCCGATGCGCACGCGATGGTTGTTCGCCGCCGCCTTCGCACGGATGTCGTCGATCTGCGCCTTCAGGTTCTCCGGCGTATTGCCGTTCGTGAAATACCAGTCCGACACGCTCGCTGCGTTGTCGCGCGCCGCGCGCGAGCTGCCGCCCTGGAAGATCTCCGGATGCGGCTTCTGCACCGGCTTCGGGCTCAGCGTGTAGTCGTTGAAGCGGTAGAAATCACCCTTGAACGTGAAGTTGTCCTGCGTCCAGATGCCTTTCAGCGCCTGGATGAATTCCTTCGAGCGCCGATAGCGTTCGTCGTGCTCGAGCCACGGCTCGCCGATCGCGGTGAATTCGCCCTTGAACCAGCCGCTCACGACGTTGATCGCGATGCGTCCGTTCGAGATGTGATCGATCGTCGCGAGCTGCTTCGCGACCACGGCCGGGTGCCACGGCCCCGGCAGGATCGCGGCGAGCACCTTGAGCTTCGTCGTCGCATGCAGCAGCGCCTGGCTGAACGACACCGACTCGTGCTGGTATTCGGCGCCGTAGCCGGCCGTGAAGCGGATCTGGCTCAGCGCGTACTCGAACCCGGCCGCCTCGGCCGTGCGTGCGAGCTGCTGGTTGTATTCGAGGC
Source organism: Burkholderia sp. 572 (assembly GCF_040545135.1). Taxonomy (NCBI): domain Bacteria; kingdom Pseudomonadati; phylum Pseudomonadota; class Betaproteobacteria; order Burkholderiales; family Burkholderiaceae; genus Burkholderia; species Burkholderia sp. 572. The sequence continues at coordinate 163,715 of NZ_JBEPLH010000014.1, forward strand.
TCCAGTCGGTGCGTTGCTCGATCGTGCTGACGACGAGGCCGCCGCTGACGTTCGGCACCCAGTAGGCGAACTTGACGCCGTCGGCGGAAGAGTCGGAATGGCTCATGAGTGTGTCCTGGTCAGAAGGGAAAACGCTGGCGGCCTAGGCGGCCGCGACGGAAAGCGCATGCGGGCGCAGCTGCGGCACCGCGCGATCGACGGCGAGCGCGATGCGCGCACGCAGCGCCGGGCTCGCGATCTGGTACTGGTCGAAATCGCTTTCGGACGCATACACGCCGATCGGCAGCGTGCGTGCCTGGAAGAAGCTGAACAGCGGCCGGAGCTGATGGTCGATCACGAGCGCATGACGCTCGCTGCCGCCGGTGGCGGCGAGCAGCACGGGTACGTCGACCAGCGCCTCGTGATGCACAAGGTCGAACAGGTGCTTGAAGAGGCCCGTGTACGACGCGCGATACACGGGGCTCGCGACGACGAGTGCATCGGCCGTCTCGATCGCACGGATCTGCGCGTCGAGGTCGGCCGGCACCTGCGCGCGCGTCAGCGCGCCGGCCAGCCGGCTGCCGATCTCGCCGAGTTCGATCAGCCGCGTGTCGATCGGCAGCGCGGCGTCGAGTGCCGCGACGATCGCGTCGGTCAGCGCCAGCGTGCGCGACGGCCGCTGCAGGCCGCCCGATATCGCGACCACGTTGATTGCATTGCTCATCGGTTGCATTCCCATTGTCGAATCGGGTGCCGATGCACCCGCCACGTCATGGGTCAGCAAGGAGCGTGCCATTTCGACGAAGGCGATGAAAAATCGATCGTCTGCATGACGAAATGCATCGTGATCGACGGCCTGTCGTGGCGCGCCCGCCGATCGACACACGTTGATAAGCGTGCCAGCCACGGCATCACAACCATATTCCGCAGCACGATGAACTGGGGGAAACAGCGCTGCTGATGCACTGCTGCGTAATCAGCAGCGCGGCGTGCGGCGGACGCATTTTTCCGCTTCCGCACGGATTCCGGCAGGCGCGCAGCGTCCAGCGCAGCAATCCGGCATTGGTTATCAGAAATCGATGTTTCCCGCGTTGCGTAAAACGTTGAACACTCTGCTGATCACGCAGCACCCGGTCGGCAACGCCCGATGCAGCCTGGCCGTTTTCGTGCAGCGACCCGACGCATTCATCGCCATGACATCCATTTCCGTATCGCCCCGCGCGGAAAGCCTGCGCGTCGTCGCGCCGTCCCGCGACGAACCGGCTCCTCCCGACGCGCTGCAAACCGCCGGACGCCTGGCGGCCGGCTTTGCACGAACTGCGGCCGAACGCGACCAGCAGGGCGGCACGCCGAAGGCCGAGCGCGACCAGTTGCGCGACAGCGGCCTCCTCGCGCTGAGCATCCCCGCCGCCTACGGCGGCCTCGGCGAAAGCTGGCGCACGACGTTCGACGCGGTCCGCGTGCTCGCGGCCGCCGACAGTTCGCTCGCGCACGTATTCGGCTTCCATCACCTGATGCTCGCGACCGTGAGGCTGTTCGGCACGCCCGCGCAGTGGGAATCGTGGTTCGAGCGAACCGCGCGCCAGCAGTGGTTCTGGGGCAATGCGCTGAATCCGCTCGACGAACGCACGGTCAGCCGTTCGCGCGGCGCATGGCACGAGTTCAGCGGCCAGAAAAGCTTTTGTTCGGGGGCGCTCGATTCGCAGATGCTGATCGCGTCCGCGCACGACGCGCAGACGCGCGCGTTCCTGATCGCGGCCGTGCCGACGCAGCGCAGCGGCATCTCGATCGCCGACGACTGGAACAACATCGGCCAGCGCCAGACCGACAGCGGCACGGTCACGTTCGAGAAAGTGCGCGTCGAGGAACACGAACTGCTGACGGACCCCGGCCCGCTGTCGACGCCGTTCGCGTGCCTGCGCCCGCTCGTCGCGCAGCTCGTGCTGACGAACGTGTATCTCGGCATCGCCGAAGCCGCGTTCAGCGACGCGCGGCACTACACGCTGCACGAAGCGCGGCCGTGGCCCGGCGCGCAAGTCGCGAGCACCGGCGACGATCCGTACATCCTCGGCCAGTACGGCGAATTCTGGGTCGGGCTCGAAGCCGCGCGCGTGCTCGCCGACCGCGCGGCGGATCGCCTCGACGCCGCGTGGGCGCGCGATGAGGCGCTCACGCATGCGGAGCGCGGCGAGGTCGCGCTCGCCACGGCCGCGGCAAAGGTGTCGGCCACCCGCACCGGGCTCGATCTCTGCACGCGCATGTTCGACGTCGCCGGCGCGCGCGCGACGCATGGCGCGCTGCGGCTCGACCGGCACTGGCGCAACCTGCGCACCCATACGCTCCACGATCCGCTCGCGTACAAGATTCGCGAGATCGGCGAATGGGCGCTCAAGCGAACCTGGCCGACGCCGGGCTTCTACTCGTGAACCGCTCCCCTTCCGATGCGTGGCCCGACGCCGCGCCCGTCCTCACGCTGCCCGACCGGCCCGCGCTGGCGACGTCCATTCGCGCCCGCGCGCAGGTGTTCGTCGATCCGCGCTCGGTCGCGCTCCTCGAACGGATTCGCCTGGTCGCGCCGAGCGACGCGAACGTGCTGATCGTCGGCGAAACCGGCACCGGCAAGGAACTGATCGCGCGGCACGTGCACGGCCTCAGTCGCCGCAGCAACGGGCCGTTCGTCGCGGTGAACTGCGGTGCCTTCTCCGAGACGCTCGTCGAGAGCGAACTGTTCGGCCACGAGAAGGGCGCGTTTACGGGCGCGTTCAGCGCGAAGCCCGGCTGGTTCGAAGCCGCGAACGGCGGCACGCTGTTTCTCGACGAGATCGGCGACCTGCCGCTGTCGATGCAGGTCAAGCTGCTGCGCGTGCTGCAGGAGCGCGAGGTCGTGCGGCTCGGCTCGCGCACGGGCGTGCCGATCGACGTGCGCGTGGTTGCCGCGACCAACGTCGATCTGCAGCAGGCCGTCGCGCACGGGCAGTTTCGCGGCGACCTGTTCTACCGGCTCAACGTCGTGCAGCTCGCGGTGCCGACGTTGCGCGAGCGCCCCGGCGACATTCTGCCGCTCGCGCGCCACTTCTTCGACGACTACCGGAGCCGCCTCGGCTACGGGCCGCGCAGCATCGACCCGCGCGCCGAGCGCCGGCTCCAGGCATACGGCTGGCCCGGCAATATCCGCGAACTCGAGAACGTGATCCATCACGCGCTGCTCGTGAGCCGCCACGACGCACTGCAGGAGGCCGACCTGCATCTCGCGTCGCCCGACGCGACGGCCGCCGCCGAGCATGCACAGGCGCAGGAACCCGACCCGGCAGCCGGTGCGCAGGCTGCACTCGAACGCGCGCTGCGTGCGCTGTTCGACGAGGATCACGGCAACCTGTTCGAGCGCATCGAGGACACCGTGATGCGCGTCGCGTTCGAATTCAGCCACCGCAACCAGATCCAGGCCGCACGGCTGCTCGGCATCAGCCGCAACGTGCTGCGCGCCAGGCTGATTCGCGCGAAGGAGATCGCGGCAATGAAGTAGCCGCGCATGGGAGCACGCCGCCGCCCCGCTCCGGCGCGTTTCGCGCCGCGATCCGTGCGGCAAGGTTCGAACCTGATGTATCGTGGCGCGAGGCGCGCGCCTCGTTCCCCTCCCGCATCCGGTCGTCCGTTGCATGACCGCCCGGGCCCGGCGACAGGGCGCACGCACGATCCTCCGCAACACGAAAGGCCGTCCGGCGCCCGTGCGGGCCCGGCCGTGCCTCGTTCACCCGTCCGGAACCCGTCGCCATGAAAAAGCTTGTCAACCGCCCGTCCGATGTCGTCCGAGAAATGCTGGAAGGCATCGCGCGGCAGTCGCCGCATGTCGCGATCCTCGGCGACGAGCACGTGCTCGTCCGCCAGCCGCTGCCCGAGCCGGCGCAGCGCCCCGTCGCCGTCCTCTCCGGCGGCGGCAGCGGCCACGAGCCCGCGCACGGCGGTTATGTCGGCGAAGGGATGCTGAGCGCGGCCGTCTGCGGCGAAGTGTTCACGTCGCCGTCCACCGACGCGGTGCTCGCCGCGATCCGCGCCAGCGCGGGCCCGAACGGCGCACTGCTGATCGTGAAGAACTACACGGGCGACCGGCTCAATTTCGGGCTCGCCGCCGAGCTCGCGCGCGCGGAAGGCATTCCGGTCGAAACGGTGATCGTCGCCGACGACGTCTCGCTGCGCGGCCGCGTCGAGCGCGGCCAGCGGCGCGGGATCGCCGGCACCGTGCTGATCCACAAGCTCGCCGGCGCGGCTGCCGCGCGCGGGCTGCCGCTCGCACGCGTCGCGGCCATCGCGCGCGACGCGGCGGCCGAGCTGGGCACGATGGGCGTCGCGCTCGACGGCTGCACGATCCCCGGCGCCGACAAGTCGGGCTTCAGCCTTGGCGATCACGAGATCGAACTCGGCCTCGGCATCCACGGCGAGAAAGGCGTCGAACGCCGCGCGCCGCTGCCGGCCGATGCGCTGGCCGACACGCTGCTGTCGAGCATCGTCGCCGATCTCGTGCTCGACCGCGGCGAACGCGTCGCGCTGTTCGTCAACGGCCTCGGCGCGACGCCGGACATGGAACTCGCCATCGTGCTGCGCGCCGCGCACGACAACCTAACGCGGCGCGGCATCGTCGTCTTACGCGCGTGGGCCGGCACGTTCCTGTCGGCATTGAACATGCCCGGCTGCTCGATTTCCGTGCTGCGGCTGAACGACGAACGCGCGGTGCTGCTCGACGCGCCGACGCAGGCGCGCGCATGGCCGGGCGGCGGCGCGGTGAATACGCAGATCCGCGTGGCCGAGGCCGCTGCGCAAGAAGCGCCGCTGCCGCCGCTCGATGCGACCGGCCGCGCGTGGGCGGCGCGCCTGCAACCGGCACTGCATGCGGTCGCGCAGACGCTGATCGATCATGAGCAGACGCTGACGGACCTCGATGCGGCCGCCGGCGACGGCGATCTCGGTGCGAGCATGCTGCGCGCCGCACAGGCGATCCTCGCGCTGCCGGAAACCGCGTACGGCACGCCGGCCGGCGTGCTCGCGGCGCTCGGCGCCGCGTTGCGCCGCGCCATCGCCGGCAGCTCGGGGCCGTTCTATGCGACCGCGCTGCTGCGCGCATCCCGCCGGCTGGCCGATGTCGCCGAGCCGTCGGCGCGCGACTGGGCCGCGGCGTTCCACGGCGCGGTGGATTCGATCAGCGAACTGGGCGGCGCGCACGCCGGCGACCGGACGATGCTCGATGCGCTGGTGCCGGCCGTCGCGGCATTCGAACGGGCGCTCGACAACGATCGCGATCACGCGGGCGCATGGGCGGCGGCGGTCGAAGCCGCCGAGCACGGTGCACAGGAAACCGCGCAGATGACGCCGCGCGCGGGGCGCGCGAGTTATCTCGGCGAGCGCGCGATCGGCACGCCGGATGGCGGTGCGGTGGCGGTGTCGTACTGGTTGCGCGCATTGCAGCCGCACGTGCGATAAGCGGTGGCGGCAGGCTGATGCGGGCCGCCCACATCAGCCTGCCGCACGCGTTCCGGTTCGCCCCGGCAGGAGCGCGGCGCCGATTGCGGCCATGCCGAAACTCGCGAGCCAGCACCAGTAGCCGATTGCATCGAGATGAACCGGCTCGACCCCGCCGGCTTCATTGACGACGATCCGATGCTGCGTCAGGAAGCTCGACCCGAACAGCAGCGCGAGCACGGCCAGGGTGACCGCCTGCGTGCGCCGGCGCTTCGCGATCAGCCACCAGGCCGCGAACACGAGCGGGTTCGCGAGCCACGCGAAGATGCCGAAGAAAAGGCCCATCCAGCCGGTCAGCAGCACCTGCCAGCCGTCGGCCCATGGATGCGGATCGGGTGCGCCCGTGCGGAACGGCACGGTGAACATGGCGACCAGATAGAGCACGACGCTGATCGCGAGCAGCACGGTCGTGGCGCGGCCCATCGGCGGTCGGACGGTCGCAGTGGCGGGGGTCGATGTGTTCATGGGCGTGCCGGGCGTCCGGCGTCGCAGCGCGCCGCCGGAAGCGCCCGATGCGGGTCGTTCAGACGCCTTCGACCAGCACGGCGCGATAGCGCGCGCCCTTGAAACGATGCTGGACGACGTCCTGGTATTCGGGGCCGTGATACCACGCGTGCGCGGCTTCCTTCGACGGAAACTCGACGATCACGACACCTTCCGGGCCTTCGCCCTCCAGTGTTTCCTGCGGGCCATAGGCGGCGAGCACCTTGACCGGATGCCCGGCGAGCGTCGCGCCGACCTTGCTCTGGTAGACGTCGAGTTCGTGCTGGTCCTGCGTGCTTTCACGTGTAAACACAATGTAGGTGGCCAAGATACGTGCTCCTGATGCGATGCGTGGAAGGTGGAAAGGCCGGCCGCGCGCCGCACCGTCGGGCAGGACGGCACGCGGCCTGCTCGCAGCTTACAGCGGTTTCGCGACGAGCGCCGGGGCCCGCCCGCATGCTCGCCCGAGCAGCTGCGGCGGGCACCACCGGTCGTCCGCGTACGGATCCTGCCGCGACGCGGACGAACGGAACGGCGCCCGTCACGCAACGGTCGCGGTGGCCTGCATCGTCAGCCAGCCGTCGCGATCCTTCGCCCACAGCTCGATCGTCTTGCCGTCGTCCGACGGCTTGCCGCACAGCGTGAACGGCTCCCCGTCGAACGTCGGGCGCACCGCGCGGAACGCAAAGCTCGCGAGCGCGGCATCGGGCCGTTCGCGCCGCACGAGATCGACGAGCAGCGTCGCGATCAGCGGGCCGTGCACGACGAGCCCCGGATAGCCTTCCTCCTGCGTCACGTAGCTGCGGTCGTAGTGGATGCGGTGGCCATTGAAGGTCAGCGCCGAATAGCGGAACAGCATTATTGCGTCGGCCGTGACCGTGCGCGACCACGCCTCGCCTGCCGGCGCCGCGATCGGCTTCGGCGCGGGTGCGCCCGGCTGCGGCGCATCGCGATAGACGATGTCGTGCTCCTCCTCGACGCACGGCACGCCGTCGCACTCGATCCGGTGCTGCACCGTCACGAAGACGAGGCGGCCGCTGCGGCCCGTCTTGTCCTCGAGGTTCACGATCGTCGATTCGCGTATCGCGCGCCGTCCCGTGCGCAGCGGCGCATGGAACGTCAGGCGGCCGCCGGCCCACATGCGGCGCGGCAGCGGCACGGGCGGCAGGAAGGCGCCGCGCTTCGGGTGGCCGTCGGGGCCGAGTTCGGCCAGCGGCGCGACGGGCAGGAAATAGAGCCAGTGCCACATCGGCGGCACGACGTCGCCGGGCGACGGGCGGTCGAGCGTGGCGGCCAGCGCGTTCAGCGGGAACGCGGTGATGTCGTCGCCGAGCGTTTCGGTCTTGCCGAGCCACGCGTCGAGCGACACCGGGGCGGACGGCTGCGAGGATGGGGTGGACACGTGCGGAATCTCCGGGAGGCTTGCAACGGCTTCAATATGCACGCCGCGCGCCGTTTCGCGAAGCCGGATTTCCCGAATCGCTTCCCGATTCCCGGCTTCGAACCCGCCTCCCCCGCCACGTGGCCGCGCCGGACGGTTTTCGTCTGACCATTCGATCGCGGTCGCCGTGCGCGGGCCGGGCCGACATCCTTGCGGCTTGACCACCGCCGGCACGCCGCCTAAATTGCTTCAGACGGGCCGGCCGCGACGTGTCATGCGGGTGACAAAAACGATAGTTTGCTATCGAATTATTTTGCCCCTATCATCTCGCCCATGACCAATCTGCACGACCTCCGCCTCGCCGTCAGCAGCCTGCTCGTGCTGTCCGCGCGCAAGTGGCGCCGCACCAGTGACGGCGTACTGAACGCGTACAACGTGTCCGAGGCCTGCGCGACGCCGCTGCTGATCGCCGGGCGCCTCGGCGAAGGCGTGCGGCAAGGCACGCTCGCCGAACACGTCGGCATCGAAGGGCCGTCGCTCGTGCGCCTGCTCGACCAGCTGTGCGCGGCCGGCCTTGCGCGCCGCGACGAGGATCCGCACGATCGCCGCGCGAAGACGATCTCGCTGACGGCCGCCGGCCGCGCGGTCACCGCGAAGATGGAGGAAGACCTGCGCGTGCTGCGTGCGCAGGTGCTCAAGGGTGTCACGCGCGCCGATCTCGAAGCGACGCTGCGCGTGCTCGACGCATTCAATGCATCCGAATCGCCCCCACCCGCCGCGCGCGCACCCCGCACCGGCAACACCACGTCATGACCTATCCGAGCCTTCGCGACTGGCTGTTCTCGGGCAAGACGTTCGCCGCGTCGATGCTGGCGCTGTACCTCGGCCTGTATTTCCAGTTGCCGCGCCCGTACTGGGCGATGGCGAGCGTCTACATCGTGTCGAACCCGTTCGTCGGCGCGACACGCTCGAAGGCGCTGTATCGCGCGCTCGGCACCGCGCTCGGCGCGGCTGCCGCGATCTTCTTCGTGCCGCCGTTCGTCGAGACGCCGCTGCTGTTCGCGATCATCGTCGCCACCTGGTGCGGCACGCTGCTCTACCTCGCGATCTCCGACCGCACCGCGCGCAGCTACGTGTTCATGCTCGCCGGCTATACGATGCCGCTCGTCGCTTTGCCGACCGTGACTGATCCGTCCACCGTGTTCGACGTCGCGATCGCGCGTACCGAGGAGATCGTGCTCGGCATCGTCTGCGCGAGCGTGGTCGGCAGCGCCATCTTCCCGAACCGACTCGCGCCGACGCTGATCGAGCGCACCGATGCATGGTTCAAGGACGCCGCGTTCTACGGCCGCGAGACGCTGTCCGGGCACATTGCCGGCAAGGCGCTGTCCGCGTGCCGGCAACGGCTCGCGGCAACCATCACGGGCCTCGAATTCCTGCTGAGCCAGCTGAGCTACGACCATGCGCATCCGCGCATCCTCGCGCGTGCGCAGGCGCTCGCGGGCCGGATGCAGCTGTTCCTGCCGCTGATGTCGTCGCTCGCCGATCCGTTGATTGCGCTGATGCGCGACCTGCATATCCGGCCGGCCGGGCTGGACGACCTGCTCGCCGATGCCGCGAAATGGTTCGACGCACCGTTGCCGGCGGTCAAGGCCGGCAACGACGGCGACATGACCGACGACCCGGTCGCGGAGCGCCTGCGCGAACGCATTGCCGCGCTGCAGCCGGCCGACGACGCGCTCGCGAGCTGGGACGGCGCGCTGCTGTCGAACGCGCTGTGGCGGCTGCGCCAGGTCATCGACATCTGGCAGGACTGCCGCTCGCTGCGCGCGCTGATCGGCAACGAATCGGGCGTCTGGCAGCCGCGCTACCGGCACTGGCGGCTCGGCGGCACCGAGCGCTTCTTCGATCGCGGGATGATGCTGTTCTCGACGCTGACCGTCGCCGCCGCGATCGTGTTCGCGAGCTGGCTGTGGATCGCGTCCGGATGGCACGACGGCGCCGCGGCCGTCACGCTCGTGGCCGTGTCGTGCAGCTTCTTCGCCGCGCTCGACGAGCCGGCGCCGCTGGTGTTCAAGTTCTTCCTCGCGACGACCGCGAGCGTGGTGTTCGCGGGCCTGTACCTGTTCGTCGTGCTGCCGCACGTGCACGATTTCGCGATGCTCGTCGTGATGTTCGCGGGCCCGTTCATCCTGATCGGCACGCTGCTGCCGCGCCCGCAGTTCAACATGGTGACGATGCTCGTCGCCGTGAACACGGCCACCTTCATCAGCATCCAGGGTGCGTACGACGCCGATTTCTTCGTGTTCCTGAACAGCAACCTCGCGGGCGTCGCCGGGCTGCTGTTCGCGTATGTGTGGACGCGTGCGACGCGGCCGTTCGGCGCCGAGCTCGCGGTGCGGCGCCTGCTGCGCTCGGGCTGGGAAGACGTCGCGCGCTCCGCGTCGACGCAGCCGCTCGACGACCAGCGCAACCACGCGTCACGGATGCTCGACCGCGTCACGCAGCTGCTGCCGCGTCTCGGCGCGTCCGACGATCACCGTCATCCGTCGATCGAAAGCTTCCGCGACCTGCGCATCGCACTGAATGCGCTCGACCTGCGTCGCTCGCGCCGCCGGCTGTCGGGCGACGTGCCCGACGCGATCGACCGCGTGCTGGCCGGCGTCACCGACCACTACGCACGCTGCGCGGCCGCGAACGCGCGCCAGCCGGCACCGCCCGCGCTGCTCGCGACCATCGACGACGCGTTGCAGCGCGTCGCGGGCCGCAACCTGCCGGGCGCCACGCCGGCGGAACACGACGCCGCGCCCGCTGCGTCGGCCACGCCCGCCACGCATCGCCGGCTGCGCGACACGCTGCACGCGCTCGTCGGCCTGCGCCTGTCGCTGTATCCGGCCGCGGCGGGACAGCCGCCGCAGGCGCCCGACGGAGCACGCGCATGATCCCGCTTTCCCATCCGTCTTTCCGACCGCGACCATGATCGGCGAAATCGACATCTTCGGCGTATTCGTGCCGGCCCCGCTCGTGCTGATGCTGATCGCCTACCTGATCAACATCGTCGTGCGCGCCGTGCTCGAGCGCGTCGGCTTCTACCGCCTCGTCTGGCACCGTTCGATCTTCGACCTCGGCATCTACGTGTTCGTGTTTGCCGCCGTCGTGATCGTTTCCCACCATCTCGTGGCTAGCTAACCGTGAAAAAAACCTGGCTCTCGGCAGGGCAAATCCTGCTTACCCTGATCGTCGTCGTCGTGGCGGCCGTCGTGCTGTGGCGCATCGTCAACTACTACATGTTCTCGCCGTGGACCCGCGACGGTCACGTGCGCGCCGACGTGATCCAGGTCGCGCCGGACGTGGCGGGCCTCATCACGTCGGTGCAGGTCGCCGACAACCAGGAGGTCAAGCGCGGCCAGGTGCTGTTCGTGATCGACCAGGCCCGCTACACGCTCGCGGAACGCCTCGCCGAAGCCACGCTCGCCCAGCGCCGTGCGACGCTCGCCCAGGCGAAGCGCGAATACGCGCGCAACCTGCAGCTCGGCAACCTGGTCGCGAGCGAACAGGTCGAGGAAAGCCGCACGCGCGTCGAACAGGGTGAAGCCGCCGTCGCCGATGCGCAGGTGTCGCTCGACACCGCGAAGCTGAACCTCCAGCGCACGACGATCGTCAGTCCCGTAGACGGCTACCTGAACGACCGCGCGCCGCGCATCGGCGAATACGTACCGGCCGGCCGCGCGGTGCTGTCGATCGTCGACCGCAATTCGTTCCGCGTCGACGGCTACTTCGAGGAAACCAAGCTGCGCGGCATCCATATCGGCCAGCCGGTCGACATCATCGTGATGGGCGAACCGCATACGCTGCGCGGCCACGTGCAGAGCATCGTCGCCGCGATCGAGGATCGCGACCGCACGCAGGGTGCGAACCTGCTGCCGAACGTGAACCCGGCATTCAGCTGGGTGCGTCTCGCGCAACGCGTGCCGGTGCGCGTCGTGCTCGACGAAGTGCCCGACGATTTCCGCATGATCGCGGGCCGCACCGCGACCGTCTCGATGCGCGAAGCCGACACGCGCCGCAACGACAACGCGAAGCCGGCAGGCGCCGGCACGGCGTCGGCCGTCGCGCCGGGTTCGACGGCTTCCGCCACGGCCGCCAGCGCAACGGGAGCATCGCAATGAAGCGGCATGGACTGCGCCTCGCCGCGACGCTCGCACCGCTTGCGCTGGCACTCGGCGCGTGCAAGTCCGTCGGCCCCGATTACACGCTGCCGCAGCAGGCGTACGTGAATGCGCCGCTCGCGAACCACGCGCTCGACGACGCGAACGGCACGCTCGTGTCGCGCGACGCCGTGCCCGGCAACTGGTGGCAGCTCTACGACGATCCCGTGCTCAACGCGCTCGTGCGCGATGCACTGAAGTCGAACACCGACCTGCGCGTCGCCGCGGCCAACCTCGCGCGCTCGCGCGCGGCGCTGGAAGTCGCGAGCCAGCAGGGCGGCTTCTCGGGCGGCGCGGAAGCCGCCGTGCAGCGCGCGCAGGAATCGGCCGAGCAATACCTGCTCGAGAACAAGCTGCCGGTCGTCAACGAAGGCGCGGTCGGCATCAATGTGTCGTACGAGATCGACCTGTTCGGCAAGCTGCGGCGCGGCGTCGAAGCCGCGCGCGCGGACAGCGAGGCCGTCAGGGCCGCCGGCGATCTGGCGCGCATCACGGTCGTCGCCGACGTCGTGCGCGCGTACGTCGAATCGTGCTCGGCCGGCGACGAGCTGGCCATCGCGAAGCAGTCGCTCGCGCTGCAGAAGCAGCGCGTCGCGCTGTCGCAGCGGCTGCGCGATGCCGGGCGCGGCAACCAGACCGACGTGACGCGCGGCGTGACGCAGGTGCGCACCCTCTCCGCCGATATCCCGCGCTTCGAAGGCCGCCGCAAGGTCGCGCAATACCAGCTCGCCGCGCTGCTCGCGCGCTCGCCGGCCGACCTGCCGAAGGCCGTCGCCGAATGCGAGCGCCTGCCGAAGCTGCGCCAGCCGATTCCGATCGGCGACGGCGCCGCGCTGCTGCGCCGCCGCCCCGACGTGCGCGAAGCCGAGCGGCAACTCGCCGCCGCGACCGCGCGCATCGGGGTGGCAACCGCCGCGCTGTACCCGTCGATCAGCATCGGTGCGTCGGCCGGCTCGGTCGGTGTCGCCGCCGACCTGTTCTCGTCCAACACGAATCGCTGGTCGTTCGGCCCGCTGATCAGCTGGTCGTTCCCAGTCAACGGCCAGCGTGCGCGAGTGCGCGAAGCGGAAGCCGCGACGGGCGGCGCGCTCGCGCACTTCGACGGTGTCGTGCTGAACGCGCTGCGCGAGACGCAGTCGAGCCTCGCGACCTACGCGGCCGACGTGCAGCGCACGGAAGCACTGCGCACGGCTTATGAATCGGCACGCAGTTCCGCCGACGAAACGCATCGTCTCTATGTGGCCGGCCGCGAGTCGTTCATCTCCGACCTCGACGCGACGCGCACGCTGACGAGCGTGCAGGCGCAGGTGGCGGCAGCCGAAGGCCAGGTCGCGGCCGACCAGGTGCGGCTCTTCCTCGCGCTCGGCGGCGGATGGGATGACGATGCGGCATCCGACGCGTCGAAACAGATATCGAAACAGACGCCGAAGCCGGCACCCGCAAGCGGTGCGTCGGCGGCCTCGGCCGCCGTGACCGCAGCCGAGTAACCTGCCGGTGAAGAACGGGGAGCGCGTTTGACGCGCTCGCGGCCAGCCTGGGCTCGCCGGAAGCGTTCGACGCATGGCACCCCGGGCAGCCGTGCGACCGCGCGACCGTGCGCAACCGGAATGCCGGGCATCGCAAACCCGAGCCGCATTGGGCCGGCATTGAAGGTAAACTCGTCCGCACTTTTCCGTCTCTTACTCGCCGCCCGCCGGGCGGTTCATTTTCCGGAGATCCATCATGCGAACCAGCGCCCGCAACCATTTCGCCGGCCAGGTCAGCGCCGTCAAGACCGGTGCCGTCAACGACGAAATCACGCTCCGGACGCAGGACGGACTCGACATCGTCGCCGTGATCACCCACGGCAGCGCGGCTTCGCTGGGCCTCGCGGCCGGCTCGAAGGCGTTCGCGCTCGTGAAGGCGTCTTCGGTCATCGTGATGGTCGACGTCGACAGCAGCAAGGTGTCGGCCCGCAACTGCGTCGCGGGCACCGTATCGTCGGTCACGAAAGGCGCGGTCAATTCGGAAGTCGTGGTCAAGGCCGCGGGCGGCGCCGAGATCGTCGCGATCGTCACCAACGACAGCGTCGATCGCCTCGGCCTCGCGAGCGGTACGGCTGCGTCCGCGATCTTCAAGGCATCGAGCGTGATCGTCGGCGTCGAGTGAACGCGTGACGATCGTGATGGCGATGGCGATCCGTTTGGCATCGCGCATTCGTGCGGATCATGCGGATCGTACCGTGCGGCTGTCGCGCCGATGCCTACGATGACCGCCGCGTTCGATGACGCTCGACAACGGGCGCTGCAGTCGCTGCTGTCCGCAGCCGCAAACGCCGACACGCCCGACGCACGCCTGTTCGGCACGCTCGTTGCGGCACGCGCGCGCCGCAACGAACTCGGGCTGCTCGGCCTGTCTCATCCGCAACTGGCCGCCGTGCTGGCGCGGCAGTTTCCGCGCCTGCCTGCGGCCGACGCCGCGGCTCTCGTGCCAACGGCCGCGACAGCGTTGCTGCCATCCACCCACGCTGCGTTCGTCGCGACGCTGCACGCACGGCTGATGGACGACGCGAATCCCGCCGTCGACCGCGACGACGCCGGCTGTCTCGCGTCGATCATCGCGCACGCCTGCCTGCGCCCCGATCATCTGTGGCGCGATCTCGGGCTCGACGGGCGCGACGCTGTATCCGCGATGCTCGATCGCTATTTCCCCGCGCTTGCCGCACGCAACGTCGCTCACCTGCGCTGGAAGAAATTTTTCGCGCAGGAAGTGGCGGCATCGCTCGATGTGCCGCCGGGCCCGGCGCCAGGGTGCCCGGGCTGCGAGGATTTCGGCTCCTGCTTTCCTCAAGCGCGATAGTCGCCACGGTAGCCCGTGCTGCCGATTCGATTCGTCGCATCGCCATTCGAAGAAGCCGCGTTGGCCGGCATTGCGGCCACCCAGCCTGCCGGCGTGCGGTTTCGAAGCCGCCTTCCGCTTCTACGAAAAACCGGGATTCGCTGAAACCTGGCACGACCGCGGCTGGATACGCATCGAGCACCGCGACCCGTTGCCGGAATTCCATCCGCATCGCAAATTCAATGCGGCGACGAGTTGGTTCAGTCGCCGCTTCCGGCTCGCGAACTTCCGCACGCTCTTCGACGACGTGCTCGCAGCCGGCATTCCCGAACAAACGACCGGTTGACCGCGCGCGCACCGGCCCACGCACAGAGCCTGGGGCGGCAGAGTCGGCTCACCGATCGATCCGGACAGATTGCCGCCCCGGTTGATCCAGAGCGAAGACCAGGCTCGCCCCCGTTGTTGCGACCACGACCCGGCAGCGCCGCCAACAGATGCGAGCGCGATGCAGCGCACGCCCCATAAACGGTTACCTTACGCGCCGCTTCGTCCGCCGCTTGTGGTACGGTCAATGCCGGTGCCGGTGATGAATGTCCGGAAAATGCGCATGGCTGTGCGTGATCGGCAGATGCACGTGCGGATGCGTGTGCGGTTCGTTGCCGTCATACGTAAAGTCGTGCGCATGCTGGTGATGTTCGTCGTGCCGATGGGGGTGCGTGTGCTCGAGCCGCTCGTGCGTATGCGTGTGTTCATGCCGCTCGCGAACGTGCAGCCAGATACCGAGCGCCATCAGCGCGGCAGCGATCCAGAACGTCGCGGGCGGCAGCGCGGGCCAGATCAGCAGCGACAGCACGACGCCGAACAACGGCGCGATCGAGAAATACGCGCCCGTGCGCGCGCTGCCGAGATGACGCAGCGCGACGACGAACAGCACGAGGCTGATCCCGTAGCCGCCGAGCCCCGTCAGCATCGCGGCGGCCGTGACCGGGAGAGCCGGCAGCGTCGCGCCGGTCGCCAGCGCGATGCCGATGTTCACGGGCCCTGCAATCAGCCCCTTCACGCAAGCGATGACCATCGCATCGTTCGCGGCCACCTTGCGGGTCAGGTTGTTGTCGATCGCCCAACACAGGCACGCGCCGACGATCAGCAACGCGCCGACCGGCACACCGGCCCGACCTGGCGTCCACGACAGCAGCGTGCCGCCGGCGACGATCGCGACCATCCCGAGGAACACTTGCGTATCCACGTTCTCGCGAAACACCACCCATGCGATGACGGCCGTCAGCACGCCTTCGAGATTGAGCAGCAACGCGCTCGTCGCCGCTGGCGTGCTCGATAGCCCGAGCATCAGCAAGGCCGGTCCGGCCACCCCGCCCGCCGCGATCGCGCCGGCCAGCCACGGCAGGTCGGCGCGCTGCAGCGGCGCGGCGTCTGCGGCCGGTGCGTGACGGTTGTGCAGGCGGCGGAGCAGGATACCGATACCGAGCCCGACGCCGCTGCCGAGATAGAACAGACCGGCGACCATGAACGGCGACATCGCGCCGATCAGCGCCTTGGCAAGCGGTGTCGCGGCGCCGAACAGCGCGGCAGCGGTGAGCGCGACGAGAATCGCGGAATGTCTCGAGTGCATGATCGGACTGGATTGACGTTGAATGGCGCCGGTAGCGGCTTCGGGTTGTGTCGCAGTTGGCGTTCAGTACCTTTCTGAATGCAAGCTGCATCTCACCCGTCAACTTGCGAACGAACCGACGTGCCCCGGCGAGATTATCGCGCGTCAACGTGTCAGGACGACCGGGCACGAGCGCTCACATGCCATGTCGATGCTTCCGGCATTACGCCATTTTAGGAAACCGAATTAACTGGATGAAGCGTCGTCGCGTTCCGGACATGCGTACCGTCCACGCGCAAACGACACAGTCGAGACATCGCGCGTGCAGCACCGATCGACGAACTTTCTTCGTCCGGTTGCAGGGTCTGTTCGAGGCGGGATAGATAAGAACCCGGCGCGTCAGGCGCCGGTGGGAGGAGTCCTGACCTGCCTCTGTCGAGGTAGGTCAGTCAGTCGTGTCGTTTGCCGCAGGCGATGTGCATGCGGGTCAGCGCCGCGCGGCATACAGCCGCGCGCTGCCGGTTACTCGTTTCCGGCCGTTTGCTGCTCGACCTGCGGCACTGCGTCGGCTTGCGCTTCCACGTTCGCCGGTTGCGGCTCGGCAGCCGCCTCGGCCTGCTGCTCGGCCTTCGGCTGCTGCTGCGCGCCCTTGGCCGATTGCGCCGCGCCCTTGCCGGGGCGGCGAGCCTTCAGCCGGCGCGCCCGCGCTGCGTCGTCATGCGTGACGCGCCCTGCTTCGTTGCCCTGCAGGTCGACCCGCACGGCATCTTCGACGAGGCACGACCAGTAGCGGTTGCCGCGGCACCACGTCGACATCGCTTCGCGCAGTTCGGCTTCGTTGAGCCCGACGGCCTGTGCTTCGCGCGCGAGGTCGTCCCAGATGCCGACCTTGAGCGGCACTTTGGGGGCCGGATTCTTCGGGAACGCACGCGGAAACTTACGCTGCAGTTTGCCGATCGCAACGATGACCGGATCGACCGGCGCCGACGGCTTCGCCGATGCAGGCTTCGCGCGATGCGGTGCTTTGCCGCCGGCCGCAGCCGGCTTGGCGCCACGCTGCGGCTGGTCGCCGGACTTCGGCTTCGCGCCGCTGTCCGCCGGCGCTGCCGGCCGCTTCGCGTTGCGCTCCTGCTTGGCCTTCGCTGCGAGCTGCGCCCGCAATTCGGCAAGTTGTTCAAAACCCATAAATTCAATCCACCAGGAATATAAGGTGTGGTTCGTGCGGTCACACCGCGCGGCGCACCCGCTTCGCCGCCATGCGTGCGACCCGTCTGCCGCCGAGGCGGAACACTACGGGGCCGCATCGCGCACGCCACTCTGTTTTCAGGCACCCGGCCACGATGCCGGACAAGGCAGGAGTGGAAGTATACCGGTACGCGCGACGGCCGGTTGACTCACTGGTCTGCATTGACCCGATTCGGGGTACCGGAAATGCATCCGTACGGTCGTGTTGCGCATTATATGGATACGTCTCCGGAAGTCACGTCGTTCACCCTCGTCGGCGGAAATCGGGGCCATCTTGCGCGCCCCGATTGCCCCGGCGGCGGCACTGACCGACGCCCCACGAAAGGTATTCCGCCTTGGGGCGCCGCCGCGATCGTGCCGCATCGATGCGCCGCGAACCTCGGTCGCCATTCGCGATCCCGGGCGGCGCCGTCGGTTGCGTGTAAATCGACGATTGCGCCAATGTGAAGCGCCCGGCGACGGATCGGCGCGTGTATCGCGACATGCTAATGCCTCCGTCGATCGCATCGATATCCATACTCGACTCGTTGCGTCCGCATCGATCCCGTCGCGTACGAAGATGCCGAAAAGTGCGTAGTATGGCCGGATCGATGGCGGCGGAGGTATCCCTCGACCCGTTTCGCTGCGCACCGGGCCAGCCGTCGACATCTCGCTTGCCGGCAAAAAGAACCGGTCGCACGAAACGGAGCAGATACATGGTTCCCCCACACGACATCCCGCACGACGGCATCACGCGCGAGGAAATACACCACCGGCAGATCGACATGCGCGGCTATCGGCGCAGCGACGGCCAGTTCGAAGTAACAGCCTGCCTCGCGGATCGCAAGACTTTCGATTTCACACCGCCGGGCGGCACCCGGACGGTCGCTGCGCTGTCGCCGATCCACGACCTCGGCGTGACATTGGTCTTCGACGCCGACATGATCGTCCGCGCCGTATCCACGTTCCTCCGGTCACATCCGTATGCGCAGTGTCCGGGTGGCGGCGACTCGCTGCAGGCGCTCGTCGGATTACGCATCGGCGCCGGCTGGAACAGCGAGGTTCGCAAGCGCCTGCCGTCGTGCGATACGTGCACGCACCTGAAGGAATTGCTCGGCCCGATCGCCACCACGGCCTATCAGACAATGGTCGGCATGCGGAAGTCATCGCTCGAGGAACTCGACAGCGACGGAAAGCCGCTCAAGATCGACAGTTGCCATGCATATGGCGCATCGCGCGATCTGGTGAAACGCCTTTGGCCCGAATACCACCGGCCTTCGGCGCAAACAAAATGCAGCTAAGCGCCAGGCAGTCGCGCCAGTCCAGTGCCCGCACCGCAGGATCGGTACCGCACCGGTGTGCACGCGTCATGTGCACGAACGTACTTCGGTCCGGCCTCACGCCGACCGGCCGACGCTGTCGGCGGCCTGAGTGATCAGAAAACGCCCAGTGCAAGTCCCGCTGCAAGACCTGCGCCCAATTCGGCGCAGCGCGCGAGATCGTCGCCGTCGATCGTCTTGGCCGCGAGGATGCGTTCCGGCGTCTGCGCATGCGTACAGACGATCAGGCCCGGCGCCACGCTCTTCAGCCGCCAGCCTGTCGCGATCCGGTCGATCTGGCGCAAGGCGTTCTCTCCATCGCTTCCCGCGCAGATCATCACCGCATACGGGCGGCCGTTCACGCGATCGAGCGCCGCGTAGTAGCAGCGGTCGAAGAAATCCTTCATCAGCCCGGACATCGCCGCGAGATTCTCAGGTGTCGCAAACAGATAGGCATCGGCGTCCAGCACATCGTCTGCGCTCGTCGCGTCCGCGCGCTGCAGCCGGACGTCGACGCCGGATTGCTCACGCGCCGCGCCGGCAGCCGCTTCGGCCATCTGTTGCGTGCCTCCGGTCATCGTGTGATAGACGATCAACAGTGTCTTCATGCGTCGTCACTCGCGTTCGGCTTCAGGTATGCCGGCAGCATCTCCGGGTTCCGCTGGATGGCCAGCGATCATATGAGGCGGTTCCGCATCCGTGGATCTGCCGGTTTGCCGGCTCGTCGGGCCAGGGCGCGCGTCGAACATGCGCATTGCGCCGGCCTCGCTTCGCGCATGATCGACCGGATGCACGATCAGTCCGCTGCGGCGCGTGATGCGTCGGAGTCTTCCGGTCGCGCGTAGTACGCGAGAAACATGTCTGCGGCGGATTCCGCGACTTTTAGTTGCTCCGGCGCCGCGAGTGGCGGCTGGCCCATCGTGATCTGCGGCCAGAACGCGAATGCCTTCACGACACCGTGCAGCTGATGCGCGGCAAACACCGGATCGGTGACCGACAGGCGTCCGGCCGCCGCGGCCGTTCGCACCCAGACCGTCATGTCTTCCTCGCGCTCGCCGAGACGCTCGACCATGTCGCGCGCGCGTTCCGGCGAATGGATGGCCGCACCGATCGCGACACGTGCGAGCGCGAGAAATGCCTCGTCGCCGAGCAGGCGCATTTTGCGCTCCAGCAACGCGAGCAATTGCTCGCGCAGCGGCACGTCGGAACGATAGGTTGGCGAGCTGCCGGTTCGAGTCGCATCCCACAATTTTTGCAGGATCGCGGCGAACAGCGTTTCCTTGCCCGGAAAGTGGTTGTAGACCGTGCGTTTCGACACGTCCGCGCGCGCGGCGATTCGATCCATGCTGGTCGCGTCGTAACCCGACGCGAGAAATTCCTCGATGGCCGCGTCGACGATAGCCGCGCGCTTTCGATCGGTCAGGCGCTGAGGGGGAGTGCTGGTATCCATTCGGAAATTTTACACCGCGTAGTTTACTTACCCAAAAAATAAACTACACTGTTTAGTGTACTTTATTCTCCGGACGAACCTACATGGCATCGCCTCTCGTTTTGATTCATCGCATTCTGGGTTTTGCGGCCGCCCGACGCGGCCGCACGCTGTCTGGCGGCTCGCCGCAGCACAATGGCGAGCGCTTCAGCAATGTCGCCCCCCGGCCGGCCGAGGGGTTGGGCAAGACACTCGGCATCGCGTGGAACATGCTGTTCAACAAGCCGCGCAATACCGTGCCCGCAGGGATGCTGCCCGTCGATTCGCTGACCCGCGCGGAACTCGACGCGGCCCCCGATCGCAGCCTGTACCGGCTCGGCCATTCAACGCTGCTGCTCAAGCTGCGCGGCGAATTCTGGCTAACCGATCCCGTCTTTGCCGAGCGCGCGTCGCCGTTTCGTCGCGTCGGCCCAAAGCGTTTCCATGCGCCTCCGATCGCACTCGAAGATCTTCCGCCGCTGCGCGGCGTGATCCTGTCGCACGATCACTACGATCACCTCGACCGCGACACGGTGCTCGCGCTCGCGGCAACCACCGGTGTGTTCGTGACAACGCTGGGTGTCGGCGACCGCCTGATCGAGTGGGGAATCGACGCGAAGAAAGTCCGTCAGCTCGACTGGTGGCAGAGTGTCGACGAAGCCGGCTTGACGCTGACCGCCACGCCTGCCCAGCATTTTTCCGGGCGCAGCCTGTTTGATGGCAACAGCACGCTGTGGGCATCCTGGGTCATCGTCGACGACGACTTGCGCGTGTTCTTCAGCGGCGACACGGGCTACTTCGATGGTTTCCGGACGATCGGCGAGCGCCTCGGGCCGTTCGACGTCACGCTGATCGAAACAGGCGCATACGATGCGCAATGGCCGTACGTCCACATGCAGCCGGAAGAAACCGTGCAGGCGCACATCGATTTGCGCGGACGCTGGCTGGTCCCGATCCACAACGGCACGTTCGATCTCGCGATGCACCGCTGGCAAGAACCGTTCGAGCGCGTCACGGCGCTGGCGATCGTGCGTGGCGTCGAACTGTCGACGCCCAGGATGGGCGAGCGCCTCGCTCTGGACGAGCCGCATCGCGGCGAGCGGTGGTGGCGCACTGTGGACGAGCGCGCGCCATCCGTTGCCACGAAATCACGCCGCTGGCCACTTTGCACGTCGCAAGCGACGAAGTAGGTACACCGGACATTGCGCATTTTCCCGGGAGCGCGGCAACGCCGAGCCTCCGGGAAGCTCGTTTCCGGCGTACCTGCACGTCGATGGGCCCGCCTGTAGACCCGATTACCCGAGTAGAGAAGTCATGCATCCGGCACCTGCCCCATACTCCCCCGGCCAACAGGTCGACGCCTCCACCATTGCTGCATTCAACCCCGTCTCTCCTCGATCGACCCGCCAGAGCCGGGAGAGCGACCTGCGGCTGACACTCGCAGAGCGCGTCGCGAGGTGGACGGACGGTGTTGACCACCTCACCACGGCCATTCCGAACCTGAGCCTCCATCGAAGGGAGACACCGACGCAGCCGATGGACTGCATGGTCGAGCCAAGCTTCGGGCTCGTCGTCCAGGGTACGAAGCGGATCATTCAAAGCGGCGATGTGTATCTATGCGATGCCAACCGTTTTCTGATCACGTCGCTCGACTTGCCTGGTTCAACGCAGGTCATCGAGGCCAGCCGAGAAACGCCGTTTCTCGGGATCGGGCTCAAGCTTGATTTTCGCGTCATGGCCGAACTGATGGCGCAGGTCGCACCGGATCACGAGGATGCCCCCGCAGGTCGCGGCCTCGTCGTCGGCGATATGACCGAACCGCTCTACGACGCAGTCAACCGGTTGCTAGCGTTGCTCGATGATCCCAACGCCATTGCAGTTCTCGCTCCGTACGTGGAGCGGGAAATCTACTACCGGCTGCTGACGAGCGACCAGGGTGGCCGCCTGCGTCAGATTGCGTCCGCCGGCAGTCAGGGCAACCGCGTGTCGCGGGCGATCCAGTGGTTGCGAACCCATTATGACGAGTCGCTGCGAGTCGACGATCTGGCGACGCAGGTTCAGATGAGCAGTTCGACTTTCCATCATCACTTCCGCCTGCTCACTGGCATGAGTCCGCTGCAGTACCAGAAATGGATACGACTCAACGAAGCACGTCGGCTGATGCTGTCCGAGCGACTCGACGCCACGTCGGCATCGTTCCGGGTTGGATATGCGAGCCCGACCCAGTTCAACCGCGAATACAGTCGGTTGTTCGGCAATTCTCCGCGAAGAGATATCGATAACCTGCGCAGCGGAACGGATGTCGTTCTGTCGGTGGCGGCAACTTACTGATCGCCGGAGTCGTACCGAAGATGCAGGATACCGATTTTGGCGGTATCCGCAGAATGGTTGGATCGGTTCCACGCTTGGTCCGGGCGAGTCACACGCTTGCAGCGGGACGCGCGCCTCTCGATTTCTTGCCGACTCAGGACTGACGGCTCGGCGGCCGCCTGGCGACTTGTAATTGAGTATCGAGTGATGCGTGACTGCCCCTCGAAGTCGGATGTTTCCCCCAACTCGCGAGCAAAGTGCAGATACAAGCAGTTCGTTCCATGCCGCTCTCATGAGCCAGTGATGACTTCGCCCCCCCTCTTCAACGACAAAGTCCCTTGGCGGCCTTCCCAGCGCTCGGCCACAAA
Organism: Burkholderia sp. 572; assembly: GCF_040545135.1. NCBI lineage: Bacteria > Pseudomonadati > Pseudomonadota > Betaproteobacteria > Burkholderiales > Burkholderiaceae > Burkholderia > Burkholderia sp. 572. The sequence continues at coordinate 186,392 of NZ_JBEPLH010000014.1, forward strand.
TTCTTTGGCGCCGGGATTCTCGCGTCACTCTGTAATCCAACAAGTTGAGCAACCAATGCGCGTTGTCACGTGACAACTCACGCCGATTATTGGCGCGGACATCCGATCAGAGACTCGACAGCGTGTCGTGGTGTATGTGATCCGCGAAATTCGATTTGTCTCAGCTACCTGGGCGGGCTACATAAATCTCAAACACTACATAATACGTATCAATAAATACAAATCGACGCGTCTTTATGCGCGCTGCCGGACGCGGGGCACGAAATGATCATGCGCCCCCATTTAAAGGCGCAATCTTGTCGATATTGCGTGAAACAACATGAAGAATATTGCACAACTCGTTGCTGGATAAGGACTTCCACGAGCATCGAATTTCTTGGAATTGTTTCACGATCTGGCCCGTTTGAGTTATCACGCGACCTTCAATCTGAGGTTTGTCGCAAATCGGAGCCTCGCACACACGGCTGTCGCGCAAACGCTGATACTGCGCCGGCGGGAACGGGGTAGGCACGACAAAGCCTCGCCCTCCCCTGCTGGCTAACGTTCGATGAAGATGCAACTGAGCGCTTCCCAGAAAATGGGGACATATCATCGATGCTTATGGCATACGTTCGGGGTGCTGTTCCAGTAAGCGGGCCCCACCGTTTTTCGGGGGTATGAATACGGATTGCCGACGACGATGGGGCGGAAACTGCGATCAAACGATGCATCAAGCTCTTCGATACAGTGTGTGCCGACCGACGTGCAGGGCAACGTGGCATTCGACACACACGCTCTTCAAACAACACTCCAGTTGTCACGTAACAACTCAGCAAACAACCGCCCCGGAGAATGGCCTTTCGCGACGAGCCAACAGTGACGAATCATCCCTTTACCGATCTATCTGTTCAATCAGCGGGGTTTGGTCGCAACAGGGATCAAAAACGACTCAGAGCGGTCGTCGCCAGACGTTCTGGGTCGATTGTCACGTGACAACTCACCTCGCTGCGAGGTAATCGTGCGAAACCACCGATCGAACATTGAAATGATCTCACCGAGGTCGTAACCGCGATCTATCCAAAGATTTCTCGGTGTCGGAGCGCATCGAAAAGCGCCAAATTTCTACGTCTTGTCACGTGACAACTGAGCTTCCCGACGACATTCTCTAAGCCGACCTACCGGAGTCACTAAGAGTTTTGCCGCGAGCTCCGCAAGATCAAGCGGCCAGCCTCCAAGGCGTCAATCCGTCCCCACCGTTAAAGCTCGTCGAACTTTCCCGCGATCTTTGTACGTGCATTTCGAGCAAGATCGTCGATTTTATTTTTACTCGATCATCGCCCATCGCTGACTCGTTAGCCATTCGGCTACTTGTCACGTGACAACCCAATCGGTCACTAAGACATACATCGCATCGACGGCTTTTTCTGGACATTTAGATAATAACTGCATATATTACACAAAACTCCGTGGAGGAATTTAATGGCTTTCAAGATCGCCGTCAGTAATCAAAAAGGTGGGACTGGGAAGACAACCATCTCCGTCAATATCGCGGCTGCGTTCGAAGCAGGCGGCAATAAGGTCGCCCTGATCGATGCCGACCCTCAAGGCACGTCCGTCCGGTGGGTAACGAGCGGCGAGAACACGCTGCCGATGACGGTGCTTTCGCTGGCCCCTGCCGGCCGCGGCATTGGCGGTGAAATCAAAAAACAAGACGCGAACTTCGATGTGATCGTCGTCGACTGCCCCGGCAACCTCGAAGATCCGCGAATCGCATCGGTACTCGAAGTTGCCGATTTCTGCCTTGTGCCGCTGTCGCCGTCGCCTGCCGATCTCTACAGCACCGTCGCGATGATCCGCATGATCGAATCGATGCGATCCGTCCGTAACCCAAATCTGTCTTCCGCATTAATGCTGAATAGTGTTAATGGAAAAACTAAAATGCGTGAAGAAATTTTAAAAATTCTAAGAGCAGAAGAAATAGGGGAGCATCTGCTCGACAGCCAGATCGCGCAACGCGAGGTCTACCGTCAGACGTTTGCACTCGGCACCACGATCCATCATCACAATCGGTACCTGAAGGGCCTGAAAGAAGCCCGAGCGGAAATCGAAAAGCTGGTCACGGAAATGGCCCAATACATCGCGTCAACGCGCGCTACCGGAGCCGCCCATGGCTAAGGACACCTCGAAAGACAAGAAGCCGACCGGCAACCTGCATCTCGCAGCCGGCCTGCTGCGCGGGCTCGCGCAGGAAAATGCGGCACTCGAAACGCGGCTGCCCGAACCGGCGTCCGAACCGAACACCATCGGCGAATCGGCGCCCGCCAGCGCCCCGGCCGCGGCCGCACCCGCTGGTACGGCCGATCTTGGCGCGCCACAAAAGGTGCTGGTCAAGGATTGCATTCCGAACCCGTTCAATCCGCGCGTGTTCTACTCGGAGTCGAGCCTGCACGAGCTCGCCCTTACGCTGAAACGGGAAGGGCAGATCGAGCCGATCAAGGTGACGCGGCTGCCGGAGTTTCCCGGCAAGCTCGTCGTGATCGACGGGCAACGCCGGCTTCGCGCGACGAGCATCAACGGCGACGAAACCATCAACGCCACGTTCCGCACCGATCACACGCCCGAGCAGCTCTACACGATCGCGTATCGCGCGAACCACGACCACGAACGCCAGACGATCTTCGACGATGCGGTCGCGTGGAAGCGTCTCCTCGACGAGAAGGTCTTTTCCGACCAGAACACGCTGGCGGAAAAGATCGGCAAGGACAAGGCATCGATCAGCAAGACGCTGTCGCTCAACGCACTCCCGAACACACTCCTTGAACGGATGGCGAGCGCGAACGACGTGGTCGGCCTGCAGGCGGCGTATTTCCTGAAGCTGATCTTCGAACGCCTGGGCGAGCCGACGGCCGACCGGCTGCTGACGGCCGTGATCGACCGGAAAAAGTCGGTTCGTGATCTCGAGAATTTCCTGCGTACGCAGAGCGACGGCAGCAAGAAGGCCGGACGCACCCGTTACAGCGTCCGGCACGACTTCGCGCTCGAATCGCAAGCGATCGGTCAGTTGAAGACCTATCCGGACGGCCGCCTGGATCTGCAGCTCAAGGGCGTCGACGCATCGCACCAGGAGGCGCTCGCCGACAAGCTGAAGACCGTCATCGACGCGTACGTTGCCGAGCTGGCAACGGCTACGCAAAAGTAACGCGCGAAAAGCAGAAGGCCTCGCATCCGCGTTTCATCGCGAAGCCGGACGACGACGTCCGGCACGCGACGCGCACCCGGCTGCGAGGCCTCGTTCAGTTGCCTGCGAGACTGCTTTTCAGCAAGAATTCCAGCAAGTCGTCCGAGGTCGGTTCGCCCCACGTATCCAGCGCGAGCCATCGGAAGAAACTGGTCTGCGCGAGTTTGCTCGCCTTCTTCTTCGGCGACAGCGTCAAATCCTTCGAGCCTGCCACCGTCTCGTTGTAACGCTCGATCAGCTTGGTCTGGTCGTCGATCTCCAGTTCGCGGAAATACGCGCCTGCTTCCTCGACCTTCGCCGCCAGATATTTGTCGCGAATCTGTTCCTGCTTGCTCTGCGCGGATTCCTTCGCCGGTGCGGCCGCCTCCGTTCCCTGCCCGTCGGCCAGCGTATAGCCGTGCGTCAACGCCTTGCGGAAGTACGCGGCCACGTTGTCGACCGGCGCCGCATTCTTCTTCGTAGTCCGATTGAGCGTGTAGGCAATTGCAGCCTTGATGCGCTGCACGCCGTATTGCGTGATCAGCCGGCGCGCTTCCGAACGTGGAATGCCGAACTTGGCGACCTCCTCGACCAGCGCTTCGTTCTTGACGTCGCCGTCCTCCACCGTATCGGCGCTCTGCTTGCGCGTCACCTTGAACTGGACGGCTTCCACGCTCCGGCCGGACTTGTGTTCGATCAGCTCGAGCGTGTGATCCGAAACTTCGTTCACCTCCTGAATGCACGGCACCAGGACCTTGCTCTTGAACAGCTTGTATTCCTTGTACGACTGCGACGCCTTGTCCTGGCCGAGAATGAGGTCACGAAATTTCGGCAGCGGGATCTTCGCGGTGATGCCGATTCCTTCGTAGCGCACCGTGTTTTCCCACAACGCGAGCGAGTGCGACCGCCGGAACTCGCGAGCGATCCGCATATCGATCAATGCGTAGATCTCGGGGTTGAGCAACTCGCTGCGAATCTGGTCGGAGAAGCTGTACTTCAGCACCGATTGCTCGAGCTCCGCGCCAGCGAGGAGGCCTGACGCTTTCCAGACGGTCGATCGATCCGCGGCCAGATAGTCCCAGTTGACGACTGTACTGATCAGCGAGTTGACCGTGTCCTTCACGTATTTCGTGTTGTTGCTGTTCAACCCGCTCTCGTGCGAGAGCGACGCGATCGAGATCGAGAAGCTCGTCCGGCCCGGCTCGAACGCCTCCTGCCGAAGCGCGTTCTTGATCAGCGAGCTGAACATCTTGCGCTGCTGCAGCCCGATCTTCCCGGACTTGGGCGCGATATGAATCGCCTGGACCGCCTTGCGCAGCAAGTCGGGAGGCTCGGGTGTCTGAAACAGCGAAACCTGTTTGTCTGAGCCTTTGCTTGCGGGCTTGCGCGGCATCGTAATGTCCGGATAAGGTCACCTTGTTGAGAGCGGACTTTATACCTTTTCGCGGCGAGGGGCAACGCCCTTGTTCCTGCTTTACTTGCACTATCTCGGCTAACCTTCAGATACGAAAGGAAAATCTTCGATCAGACGATCTTTGCGGGGCCCCATATCCATCTACCTTTCGATCGAAATGCTTCCCACAAGCTGCTACCTTTCATACCCGGTCACGGAAACCCGGCACGGGATTTGCCCTCGCCAAGGTAACCATCCATGGGAAACAGATGTGCAGAACCGAGATCGTTGGGCACATTCATGGTGCCGTGCAGCACAGTCTCGTTTTCCTCCCATAACTTGCTACCTTCATCGATTCCCACAGGAGGGTACCTTTCAACCGGTCTTGATTGCATGGATGCCACATACCGCTCCCATAAACGGCAACCCTCTGTTTTCCCCATAAAAGGTTACCTGTCCGTGCCATCGATCCTGTCCATGGGAACCAACCACTGGAAAACCTGGAAAAAGGCAGTCGGGCAGCCCCGGATGGTACCCATAACCGGGTACCTTTGAAGCGCCCCATAACCGGCTACCCAAGAAAAATCACTGTGCATTCAGGCGTCTAGGGATCAAAAAAATGCCCCATAAAAGGCTACCTACATGCGTTCCCATAGACGACTACCCAACGTGTTCGGTGGCCGATTTCCCATAACCGGGTACGCTTGCCCCATATCCACAACCCTGACTCCCCACAACCCGGTACCCCAAACCCCAAATCCACAGACCTGAAACCCCAGACCCTTACACCTGTGCTCCCATAAATGGGTACCGAACACCTGTCAAACCCTTGTGGGATAAGGCTGTGAGCCGTCTAAAAGTAGTTAAAGAAGTAAACGTCGTTAACAAAAGATGTAAACACACGTGCGCGTCCACAGAAAGACGAACCCCATAAACCGCTACCATTGAGTAGCCGTCTATGGTGTTGCAGGCACCTCAAAGCTTCGATTCAGGCCTGGGAAACAGTGGCCTGGCTCCTCTTTCCGCAAAGGTTCCAGGCCCAACAAGGCTTCCAGAAGAGGTGAGTACATACTCACATCGGCTGAAACGTAGAAACTTATGGGAGAAAAACGGGGGGAAACTGCCCGTTTCCAGGTACAGGTTCCCGTTTATGGGATCGAAAAACCGGCCCCGCAGCCTCGCGAATGAACGTTATCGACCGGCAAAGTCGATCGGCGACCGGAAACATAGATCTCTTCGGTTTCGTTCACAGCAGTTTGAAATCATCCGCTACGGCCGGCGAAGGAATTTTTGCACTCAGGCCTCCTTGTCTGTGAAGAAAGTTCTCCGATCGTCGGCTTGCTCTTCTGGCCAAACCTAGCCTGTCGGCTGTGCACAGAGGAAATCGACGCGACTCGCTTCGCCGCGGCCGGGGGCGTCCAACTTTCTACCTTTCGCTCCATCAACCGAAAATCAATGCTGTGCCTTTCGCCCACAACGAGAGACCCTGGAACGGCTTCCCTGAGATCAAGTAGGGGGCGGCATCATTTGCACGTGTCGCCGGGTTCTGGGTCGATCCAGTATGCGTCGCGGGCCAACGTGAAGATGGAGGGATCACGAAGCTCACCAAAGTCGAATTCGAGCGATGATCCCGAACATTCTCACCTTCCGACACTTTTGGATCTCGTAAAAGTCCACCGGCCTGACGAGGCCGCAGGTATCGGCATGCTGTGCGGGCGGCAATGCTCGCCACGATGCGCTGCGGCCAAGGTCGCGGAATAAAAAATCTGTGTTTCGGGCACGCCGTCCGATGCGTTCCTGCGCTGAATCGGCCGGATCACACGTCATGGCGACATCATTTCCACGGACCACGTTCGCCCGACGACCGTGGTCACATCCGCGCTATGCCGTCAGCGCAGTCAATCGTGAAGCGGTCCCGGCCGATGTCATCACCGTTGGCAACGTCCACGCCTTTCGTCATACGGACCACACGGCGACCGTATTTGCCCACTAAGGCAGCCCCTGGGATCACAGTTCAGCGATGGGTTGCCTGATCGAACTGCACACGCTGTGTACGATGCAATCGTGCTTGCCTTGATCTCCGTAACACCGAATCGTGGTCATTTATGGGAGGAACCGTCGCTTGAGCCACGTCGGCCGGCAACGTGACACACAGTTCGACTGCTGCGACCGCGGTGATCGTGATTGGCCGAATGACGATCACGTCCAGGGTGAGCGTGCCGGCAACCCCGCCTATGAAACAGTCATGGGTATTTCGCATCACACCTCCATACATCACTCGTCCGCGTCTTCGGGGCGCAGGTACTTCGCGGGTGTCCGGCTTCCGCAATGGGGCGATCCACAATTCCCGTCCTGTCAGTGACCGTCCCGGTCGAGTGCCGTCCACGTTTTCTCCCATACGTGTATCCCCGAACTCCGTTGCACGTTGACGCCATATTTTTCACGACGCGGTTATGATGCACAGGTCCCGGATGCGGCACGACAACCGACCGGGGCAGGGGCGGTATCTCGATGGTCTTTCAATCCGTGATAAACCAGAAAAGAGAGTTCAGCGATGCGAATCCAGATCAGAAAACTCACGTTGGCTGCTACCGCAGCCGCGTTCCTGTTCGGCTCGGCAGTTCCCGCGTTTGCGCAGACCGACGCCAGCGCGTCCGCTGCACAGGACGCCAAGGCAGCGAAGAGCCAGGCACGCAAGGCGGCCAGGGCCCAACGCAAGGCAGAACACAAGGCTGCGCGTGCGAAGAACAACGCCGAGCTGAAGAAACTCGAAGATGCCGGTTACAAGCCGGCGGCCAATGATCCGAACTATCCGCAGAACCTGCAGAACGCGGAGAAAAAAGCCGGCATCGGCGCAAGCCAGTAAGCGTCGTCCGGCGGCAAGCCACGGATCGATCCGCGGCTTGCCGCATGCGTCGTCGTTCCACGGCGCACATCGAACGCAGCAAACCCGCTATCGACGATAGACAATACGCAATCCAGTCGCTCGCGTTATTTGATTCGTATTCCTGCATTTCACGGCGCGTGCCATTCGCACACCGACGCGGTCAGTTCCGCCCGCCCGGCGCAGCCGCATTTCCCGTCACCCTCAGCCAGTCCTTGAACGCTCGTACGGCGTCGTCGTTCGCACGTGCGGAGGCGACGTACGTGAAGTAACGCCACGGCGGCAGCGCCGGTTCGCCGAACGGCTGCACGAGCCGACCTTCGGCGATGTCGTCCGCGACGAGCGCGATCGGTCCCATCGCGACGCCGAGCCCGTCGAGCGCGCCCTGGAGCGTCAGGTAGAAATGCTCGAGCGTGAGCGAGTGGCGCGGCACGAGATTCGGATGTCCGGCTGCCGCGAGCCATTCAGGCCACATGCCGGGATAAGTAGCCGCGTGCAGCAGCGTGAAGCCGGCAAGATCGGCGGGCGTATGCAATGGTCGCCCTTCCAGCAGCTTCGGTGCACATACCGGTAGCCGGACTTCCGACAGGAATTCCTCGGCAACGTAGCCGTCGATGGCCTGCGGGCCGCCGCGCACAATCAGGTCGACCTTGTCGCGCAGCTTGTCGATCGGCTCGTTCGACGTCGACAGCCGTACCTCGATGGCTGGATGGGCGACCTGAAACGACGACAGCTTCGGCACCAGCCAGCGCAACGAAAACGTAGCAGGTGCACTGACGCGCAGCACGCGCTGCTGCGCATGGCCGAAATGCTGCGTGGTGGCCAGCGCTATTCGGTCGAACGACGCACCAACCTCGGCGAGATACGCGCGGCCCGCGTCGGTCAGCTCGACCCGCCGGTTATGGCGTTCGAACAGCGGCCGTCCGAGCCACGCCTCCAGTTGCTGAACGTGCCGGCTGATCGCGCCGTGGGTCACGCACAGTTCGTCGGCGGCCAGCGTGAAGCTGCCGTGGCGCGCGGCGGCTTCGAACGCGCGCAGCGAATTCAACGGAGGGAGGCGTCGGGCCATTGCATCGTTTCGCGTGATATTTACTCACACGATGGTTCAGGTTTAATCGTTTGATCGGGTGCTCAAGCTTCGCCAATATGGCACACAAACGGCCGGCTCGGCCGAACGATTGTCTGAATTTCTCACATGGAGTGCGGAGCATGCCGAACGTGGTGGTCGTGGGCGCCCAATGGGGCGACGAAGGTAAGGGACGCGTCGTGGACTGGCTGGCGGCACAGGCCGATCTCGTCGCGCGCTACAACGGCGGCCACAACGCGGGTCATACGCTGGTCGTCGGCGGCAAGACATACAAGCTTGCGCTCCTGCCGAGCGGCATCGTGCGCGGCAAGCGCGGCGTGATCGGCAACGGCGTGGCGCTCGATCCGGAAGCCTTGCTCGCGGAAATCGCGCGGATGGCCGAACTCGGGCTGTCGGTGACGCCGGACAACCTGTCGATCGCCGAGAACGCGACGCTGGTGCTGCCGATCCACCGCGCGATCGACCAGGCTCAGGAGCGTCTGCGCCGCGAGCCCATCGGCACCACGCTGCGCGGGATCGGGCCGGCCTACGAGGACAAGGTCGGGCGTCGCGGGCTGCGCGTCGGCGATCTCGCGGAACCGGGCCGGCTTGCCGCCAAACTGGATGTGCTCGTCGACCATCACAACGCGTGGTTCCGCGGCCTGGGGCTCGACGAGCATTCGCGCGATGCGATGCTGGCAACGCTCGCCGACCTCGCGCCGCGAATCCTGCCGTTCGTCCGCCCCGTCTGGGCCGATCTCAACGACGCGACCGACCGTGGCGAGCGCATCCTGTTCGAGGGGTCTCAAGCCGTGATGCTGGATATCGACTGGGGCACGTATCCGTTCGTGACGTCGTCCGGAACCGTTGCATCGGCGGCGGCGGCCGGCACGGGGCTCGGCGCGTCGAAGCTCGGCCACGTGCTGGGCGTCACCAAGGCGTATGCGACACGGGTCGGCGGCGGCCCGTTCCTCACCGAGCTGTCCGACGCGACTGGCGAAACGCTGCGCGCGCGCGGGCAGGAGTTCGGCGTGAATACCGGCCGGCCGCGCCGCTGCGGATGGCTCGATGCCGCGCAGTTGCGTCAGGCGGTCAGGATTTCGGGCATCGATTCGCTGGCGCTCACCAAGCTCGACGTGCTCGACGGTTTCGAGTCGATCGAGCTGTGCGTCGGCTACGAACTCGATGGCGTGCGGGTCGATCATCTGCCTGCAAGCCTCGATGCGCAGTCGCGTGCGAAACCCGTGTACGAGCGGTTCGACGGCTGGCGCGGCACTGTGAAAGGGGTACGCGAACGCGCGGCGTTGCCGCGCGCTGCGCAGGATTTCATCGCGCGCGTCGAAGCGGTCGCGGGCGCACCGGTATCGATGATCACGACCGGCGCGGAGCGCGACGACACGATCGTGTTGCGCAATCCGTTCGATGCGGCCGCCACGGCCTGATCCGTCATACATGACGTGAATCGTGCGGCGACACCGTGGTCGCCGGGTAGTTTTTGCCGATTCGGCGCGGTTAGCTTGCCGGCGCGTCCGGACGTCATGCACACGAACCGGACGACGCGTGCATGGCGGCTCGGCGACACGATTCGGCATCCGGATCATGCCGCGTACGGCGAACTGGACACGTCTGCACCGCTGCTGTACTGTTCCGCACAATTCGCGCCAGACCGGCCCGCGCCGGAACCGCCGGCACCATGGGCGCACGGTGGCGCGACGTGATCTCAATCCCGGGGACAGGTCGATGGACACGTTACAGATGATGCGCATTTTCGTCCGGGTTGCGGAGGAGGGCAGCTTCACGAGCGCGGCCCAGCGCCTGGACATCACGACGGCCTATGCATCGCGGTCGGTCGCGCAGCTCGAGACGCATCTGCGCACGCGCCTGCTCAACCGCAGCACGCGCCGCATCGCACTGACCGATGCCGGGCAGCGTTATCTCGACCGCTGCCAGCGCATCCTCGGCTATATCGACGAAGCGGAAGCCGAGGCGGCCGATGCACAGGCGAAGCCGTCCGGGCGGCTGCACGTTCATGCGACGACGAGCTTCGGCCAGGCCTACGTGGTGCCCGCCGTCGTGCGTTACCGGCAGCGTTATCCGTCGGTCGCGGTCGAGCTCACGCTGTCGCAGCACGTGCCCGACATCATCGACGAAGGCTACGACGTGTCGCTGCAGTTGAGTGCGACGGAGCTTCCCGATTCGGGGCTCGTGTCGCAGCGGCTCGGCGAGGTGCACAGCGTGCTGTGCGCGTCGCCCGCGTATCTGAAGGAGCGCGGTACGCCGCGTACGGTGCGCGAGCTCGACGGCCACGCGTGCCTGCAGATCGTCACGCCCGTATTTCCGCGCGATCGCTGGCATCTCGACGGCCCCGACGGCCCCGAGACGTTCGACCTGCCGTTGCCAGATTTCCAGGTGAACATCGCCGATGCGCTCGGCGCCGCATTGCGCGCCGGCCTCGGCATCGGTTCGTTGCCGATGTCGTCGGCACTGCCCGCGCTGGCGAGCGGCGCGCTGGTGCGCGTGCTGCCCGACTACCGCTTGCAGAAGCTGACCGTCTACACGCTGTACGCATCGCGCCAGTATCTCGATGCGAAAATCCGCACGTTCGTCGATTTTCTGCGTGAATGCGTACCCGAAATGCTGTCCACCGACGAGGCTGCGCTGAACGCTTCCTGCACGTCCTGAAGTCGCGCCGTCGGCGTGTGAGGATGACGCTGCGCGTCAATCGAACCAATAATATGCAGTCCTGTATTTGAGCCGGGTATCGAATTCATCTGCACGACCGGCTCGACCAAGGATGCGCGGGCAACCGGCCGGCCTTTGTGAAAGTGCTTGCTTTCGATATCGAACATCGTTGGTTCGGTGCATGGGTGCCGCGCACGTGACGTGCGTGGCCTACGGTGCGACGCGGGATAGCGGAACCGCCTGGTCGCGCAGCTTTACGACATCGCGGCCCGGCGCATCGCCGAAGAGGCGTGCGTATTCGCGGCTGAACTGCGACGCGCTCACATAGCCGACACTGCGGCACGCCTGCTGCGCATCCATTGCCGACAGGCACATCAGGCGGCGTGCCTCCTGCAGCCGCAGCATCTTCTGACATTGCAACGGGCTCATCGACGTGATCGCGCGGAAGTGGTGATGGAACGTCGACGGGCTCATGTCCACCTGTCGCGCGAGCGATTCGACCGTCATCGGATCGAGGTAGTGGTCGCGGATCCAGGCGACCGCGCGCGAGATGCGCTGCGTCGTCGAGTCGCCCTGGCCGACCTGCGCGACGCGCGCACCCGACGGGCCGCGCAGCAGCCGGATGAGGATTTCGTCGACGATCAGCGGCGCGAGCAGGTCGATGTCGTCGGTTTGTGCGATCAGTTGCATCAGCCGCACGACGGCGTCGACGATTTCGGGCGGCGCATCGTGCGTGTCGAGTGCGCCGCAGTCGACGGCCTTCGGCAGCCCGCGCGGAAACACGCGTGGTGTGAGCGCCGCGATGCGGGCCGGGTCGAGTTCCAGTTGTGCGTAAAGGAACGGCTCGGCCAGGCTCGCGCGCGTCACGCGGCCGGTGACGGGCAGGTCGGCAGTCGTAACCAGCATCCGCGATTCGTCGATCACGTAGGCGGCGTCGCCGACCCGTGTCGATTTCGCGCCTTGTCCGACGATGCTCAGGCACGCGTGGTGCACGCCATGGTTCCAGTGTGGCGGCGACGCGGACACGCGTGCGATGCGCAAGCCACGCACCGGGAGCTCGAACGTGCCGTCGTGCGGTGCATAGGCGGCGATCAGCGCAGCGAGCCGGGCTGTGGGCGACTGAGGGTCGTGATCGGGTGTGGTGCGCTGTAGCGGCGTCGTTCGGGCGTCGATTTCCATATTGCGTGAGCGGATGACCGAGGGGGCGGTGCAAGGTGCGCGACTGCGATTCCCCGTCGGTGTCTCGGCAGGTGGCTGGCGTGGCGGTCACATCGTACGGCGAGTCGCGCGCACGTGATTGCCTAAATCTGTCGGAAATCAGCCCAATCATCCGGATCTGCACGGCCGGCGGCCGCATTGCCCGTCGTTGCGCAGTGTGCAGCGCACAAATTCGGAAATTAAGGCAAAACAATCGCAGGATCAGGCAAGCCAATTTCCGGCGGTTTTCATACCATTGCACCTGCTGAAAGAAACGTGTTCCAGTGCGCTCGGGTGATGCAGGTATGAGCGTCGCCAGGCCGACGGATGCCGCCGGCGTTGCCGCTGTGAATCGCTGCAAGAGACTCAGGACTGCTATTCGAATATTCGTGCATCGGGCCAGCCGAGGCCGGCTTGCGTCCGTTGCATGCCGGTGCGCGTCCGGCGCGAGCGCACCGACCGATCCGGCGTGGCCGGCGTCGGTGCCGCCGCATTGGCCGGGCCGTCCCATGTCGGTCGGGACGTGGCAGCGGGTGTGCGCGTCCAGGCGGCCGACCGCGCAGGGGAATCCGGACAAATGGACCAACTTCAATCGATTCGGGCATTCGTGACGGTGGCAAGGGAAGGCGGTTTTCGCCGGGCGGCGACGCGGCTGCGCGTGTCGACGGCGATGGCGAGCCGGCTGGTCGATGCGCTCGAGACGCGCCTTGGTGCACGCCTGCTTCAACGCAGCACCTGCCACCAGTCGCTGACGGAAATCGGCGAGTTGTATCTCACGCGCGTCGAACGGATTCTCGGGGCGATCGACGAGATCGACGGTCGTTTCGTCGCGATGGGCAGCAAGCCGGAAGGCGCGCTGCGCATTGCCGCGCCGGTCGCGTTCGGGCTCAGCCAGTTGAGCGCGTTGCTCGATCGTTTCGTGAGCCGGTTCCCGGCCGTGCGGCCGACCGTGACGTTGACCGACGCCCATGTCGATCTGACGTCCGAAGACATCGACGTTGCGTTCCTGACCGACGGCATGCCGGTGACAGGTGCGCACGCGTTGCACACGCTGGCCTCTTACGAATCCGTGCGCGTCGCGGCACCGGGTTATGTCGCCGCACACGGCGGCGCGGCTGCGTCGGGCGACTGGCCCGATCTTGCGGCCGTGCGGCTCGATCTGCCGGCCGCCGGTGGCGACGATGCGGCTGCGTTCCGGCCCGACGCGACGCCCGGCGGCAGTCAGGGCGTCGGCCATCTCGAGATGGCACGGCGGCTGGCCGTGGCCGGCATGGGCGCCGCGGTGCTGCCCGCGTATCTCGTCGACGCCGATCTGGCGGACGGTGCGCTGGTGCGCGTTGCACCGGTTCACTCGCTTGCGCCCGTCACGCTGAAGCTCGCGCATGCGCGTACCGCGCATCTGCCGGCCGCTGCACGGGCATTCATCGAATTCGCCGGCACCGCGTTCCGGCCCGCGAGTTAGCGGCCCGGTTGGTCGCCGCGGCAACGCCTGCCCGCCAGTGCCGGGCTCATGACGCTTTTTCCACGGAAGCAGTTCGACGAACGAACGCTCCGCAGGGCGCAACGAACGCCCGACATACGCAACCGCATCCGCGGCAAACAGGAAGCGACAGCATTCCGGCCGCGCGTGCAGGTTACGAGGAGATCTGGTGATTCCAATTGAAGGTCGTCTATTTGCGAGAGGTTGCTCCATGCGCGTCGAACGGGTTCCATACCGCTTAATCACTGCCGCAACGGCTGCCGTTTTCCTGGCCGCGTGCGGGAAAAAAGAATCGGCACTGCCGCCGCAAACGCCGGAAGTCGGCGTCGTCACCGTCCAGCCGCAAGCCGTACCGGTCTTCACCGACCTGCCGGGCCGCACCAGCGCGTTCCTCGTCGCGCAGGTTCGCGCGCGGGTCGACGGCATCGTGCTGCGCCGTGAATTCACCGAAGGCACCGACGTCAAGGCCGGTCAGCGCCTCTACAAGATCGACCCGGCGCCTTACATCGCGGCGCTGAACAGTGCAAAGGCAACGCTCGCGAAGGCGCAGGCGAACCTCGTCACGCAGAACGCGCTGGTCGCACGCTACAAGGTGCTGGTGGCCGCGAACGCGGTCAGCAAGCAGGACTACGACAACGCGGTGGCCACGCAAGGCCAGGCCGCGGCTGACGTCGCGGCCGGCAAGGCGGCGGTCGATACCGCGCAGATCAACCTCGGCTATACCGATGTCGTGTCGCCGATCACCGGCCGCGTCGGCATCTCGCAGGTGACGCCGGGCGCGTACGTGCAGGCGAGCCAGGCGACGCTGATGTCGACGGTGCAGCAGCTCGATCCGGTGTATGTGGACCTCACGCAGTCGAGCCTCGAAGGGCTGAAGCTGCGCCAGGACGTACAGAGCGGGCGCCTGAAGACGTCCGGCCCGGGCGCGGCGAAGGTGTCGCTGATCCTGGAAGACGGCAAGACCTATTCGGAGCCGGGCAAGCTGCAGTTCTCGGACGTGACGGTCGACCAGACCACCGGCTCGGTGACGATCCGCGCGGTCTTCCCGAACCCGGGCAAGGTGCTGCTGCCGGGCATGTTCGTGCGTGCACGGATCGAGGAAGGCGTGAACGAGAACGCGTTCCTGGTGCCGCAGATCGGCGTCACGCATGACCAGAAGGGTCAGGCGATCGCGATGGTGGTGAACGCCAGCAACAAGGTCGAGCCGCGTCCGCTGAAGACGACGGGCATGCAGGGCCCGAACTGGGTGGTCGAAGGTGGTCTGCAAGCGGGTGATCACGTGATCGTGCAGGGCGCCGACAAGGTGCGCCCGGGTGCGACCGTGAAGACCGTCGCGGCGCAGCTCGCACCGGCGCCGGACGCCGCGTCCGGCACACCGGCAAGCGCCGCGAATGCGTCCGGCGCCGCGCCGGCAAGCACCGTCGCCAATGCTGCCGCGAGTTCGACCGCTGCGTCGTCCGCGCAATAACAAGGAGTCCGTTTCATGGCCAAGTTTTTTATCGATCGCCCGATCTTCGCGTGGGTGATCGCGATCGTGCTGATGCTGGCCGGCGTCGCATCGATCTTCAAGATGCCGATCGCGCAGTATCCGACGATCGCACCGCCGACGATCCAGATCCAGGCGAACTATCCGGGCGCTTCCGCGAAGACGGTGGAAGACACGGTGACGCAGGTGATCGAACAGCAGATGAGCGGTCTCGACAACTTCCTGTACATGTCGTCGACCAGTGACGACTCGGGCAACGCGACGATCACGCTGACCTTCTCGCCGGGCACGAATCCGGACGTCGCGCAGGTGCAGGTGCAGAACAAGCTGTCGCTCGCGACACCGAACCTGCCGCAGGTCGTGCAGCAACTCGGCATGCAGGTCACGAAGTCGAGCAGCAACTGGCTGATGTGGTTCGCGTTCAACTCCGAGGACGGCAGCATGTCGAAGGAGGACCTGACGAACTATGTGGCGTCGCACGTGCTCGATCCGCTCAGCCGCGTGAACGGCGTCGGTCAGACGCTGCTGCTCGGTTCGCAGTTCTCGATGCGCATCTGGCTCGATCCCGTCAAGCTGACCAACTACAGCCTCACGCCGACCGACGTGTCGGCAGCGATCACGCAGCAGAACGTGCAGATCGCGGGCGGCCAGATCGGCGGCACGCCGGCGAAGCCGGGCACGATGCTGCAGGCGACGATCACCGAATCGACGCTGCTGCGCACGCCCGAGCAGTTCGGCAACATCCTGCTGAAGGTCAACCAGGATGGTTCGCAGGTCCGCCTGAAGGACGTCGGCCGCGCGGCGCTCGGCTCGGAGAACTACACGTTCGACACGAAGTACATGGGGCAGCCGACGGCCGGCCTCGGCATTCAGCTCGCGACGGGCGCGAATGCGCTCGCGACCGCGACGGCGCTGCGGGCCAAGGTCCAGGAGCTGTCGAAGTACTTCCCGCACGGCCTCGTCGTCCACTATCCGTACGACACGACGCCGTTCGTGCGCCTGTCGATCGAGGAAGTGGTCAAGACGCTGCTCGAAGGCATCGTGCTCGTGTTCCTCGTGATGTACCTGTTCCTGCAGAACCTGCGGGCAACGATCATCCCGACGATCGCGGTGCCGGTCGTGCTGCTCGGCACTTTCGCGATCATGGGCCTCGCCGGCTTCTCGATCAACACGCTGTCGATGTTCGGCCTCGTGCTGGCGATCGGCCTGCTGGTCGACGATGCGATCGTGGTGGTGGAGAACGTCGAGCGCGTGATGGCGGAGGAGGGCCTGTCGCCGAAGGAGGCGACCCGCAAGGCGATGGGCCAGATCACCGGCGCACTCGTCGGCGTGGCGCTGGTGCTGTCGGCGGTGTTCGTGCCGGTGGCGTTCTCGGGCGGTTCGGTCGGCGCAATTTATCGCCAGTTCTCGCTGACGATCGTGTCGGCGATGGTGCTGTCGGTGCTCGTCGCGTTGATCCTGACGCCGGCACTGTGCGCGACGATCCTCAAGCCGGTCCCGCAAGAGCATCACGAAGAGAAGAAGGGCTTCTTCGGCTGGTTCAACCGTACCTTCGACCGCAGCCGAGATCGTTATACGGGCGGCGTGAACCACGTGATCCGGCGCTCGGGGCGCTGGCTCGTGATCTACCTGGCCGTGTTCATCGCGGTCGGCGTGATGTTCGTGCGCCTGCCGAAGTCGTTCCTGCCGGATGAAGACCAGGGCTACATGTTCATGATCGTGCAGACGCCGTCCGGTTCCACGCAGGAAACGACCGGCAAGACGCTCGACAACATCAACACGTACCTGACCACGACCGAGAAGGATGTGGTCGACTCGGTGTTCACGGTCAACGGCTTCAGCTTCGCGGGCCGCGGCCAGAACGCGGGCCTCGTGTTCGTGAAGCTGAAACCGTACGAGCATCGCCAGCGCTCCGACCAGAAGGTGCAGGCGCTGATCGGCCGGACCTTCGCGCACTACTCGCAGTACAAGGACGCGATGGTGATCCCGTTCAACCCGCCGTCGATTCCCGAACTCGGTACGGCTGCCGGCTTCGACTTCGAGCTGACGGACAACGCCGGTCTCGGCCACGAGGCGCTGATGGCCGCGCGCGGCCAGTTGCTCGGAATGGCCGCGAAGGATCCCACGCTGGCGCTCGTGCGCCCGAACGGCCTGAACGATACGCCGCAGTACACGGTCGACATCGACCGCGAGAAGGCGAACGCGCTCGGCGTGACGGCTGCGGCGATCGACCAGACGTTCTCGATCGCGTGGGCGTCGCAGTACGTGAACAACTTCCTGGATACGGATGGCCGGATCAAGAAGGTGTACGTGCAGGCGGACGCGCCGTTCCGGATGACCCCGGAAGACATGAACATCTGGTACGTGCGCAACAGCACCGGTGGCATGGTGCCGTTCAGCGCGTTCTCGACCGGCCACTGGAGCTATGGGTCGCCGAAGCTCGAACGCTACAACGGCGTATCGTCGATCGAGATCCAGGGGCAGGCTGCGGAGGGCAAGTCGACCGGCCAGGCGATGGCCGCGATGGAAGCGCTCGCGAGCAAGCTGCCGGAAGGTATCGGCTACTCGTGGACGGGCCTGTCGTTCCAGGAAATCCAGTCCGGCTCGCAGGCGCCGATCCTGTACGCGATCTCGATCCTCGTCGTGTTCCTGTGTCTCGCGGCACTGTATGAAAGCTGGTCGATCCCGTTCTCGGTGATCATGGTGGTGCCGCTCGGCGTGGTCGGCGCGCTGCTCGCGACGATGCTGCGCGGCCTCGAGAACGACGTGTTCTTCCAGGTCGGCCTGCTGACGACCGTGGGCCTGTCCGCGAAGAACGCGATCCTGATCGTGGAGTTCGCACGCGAGTTGCAGGCGAACGAGAACATGGGGCCGGTGCGCGCGGCGATCGAGGCGGCGCGCCTGCGGCTGCGTCCGATCCTGATGACGTCGCTCGCATTCATGCTCGGCGTGCTGCCCCTTGCGATCAGCAACGGCGCGGGCTCGGCGAGCCAGCATGCGATCGGCACGGGCGTGATCGGCGGGATGATCACGGCGACGTTCCTCGCGATTTTCATGATCCCGATGTTCTTCGTGCGGGTTCGCGCGATCTTCAGCGGCGAGACGGAAAACGTCGACGATGCCTGGCGTCTCGTGCAGGGCGACCTGCAGCGCGGTCACGGCGACGCACACGATTCGAAGGGGCAGTAACGATGCAAAAACATGCTTTGACTGCAAGTGCGGTCGCAATGGCTGCCGCGTTGTTCGCTGCGGGCTGCACGATGGCGCCGCATTACAAGCGGCCCGACGCGCCCGTCGCACAGGCGTACCCGGCCGGCGGCGTCTATGCGACGCAGCCGGGTGCGGCCGGCGCGCGCAGCGCGAACGGCCAGGCGGCGACCGCCATCGGCTGGCGCGAATTCTTCGTCGATCCGCGCCTGCAGCGGCTGATCGAGATCGCGCTGAAAAACAACCGCGACCTGCGCGTGTCGGTGCTGAACATCGAGGCGGCGCGCGCGCAGTACCAGATCACGCGCGCGGAGCTATTCCCGACGCTTGACGGTACGGGGACGGGCAGCATCCAGCGCATTCCGCAGGGCTTGTCGACGACCAATGCGCCGCTGATCTCGCGCAACTACAACGTCGGGCTGTCCGCGTCGTGGGAACTCGACCTGTTCGGCCGCGTGCAGAGCCTGAAGGACCAGGCACTCGCGCAGTACCTGTCGACGTCGTACGCACGGCAGGCGTCGGAGATCTCGCTGGTGTCGCAGGTGGCGGACCAGTACCTGACGCTGCTGTCGACCGACGATTTGCTGAAGGTCACGGAGAACACGCTGAAGTCCGCTCAGGCGCAATACGACCTGACCAAGCTGCGGTTCGACAACGGCACGGGCTCCGAGCTCGAGCTGCGTCAGGCGCAGACAGTGGTCGAGCAGGCGCTGTCGAACCAGCAGGCGCAGGCGCGTGCGCGTGCGCAGGCACTGAACATGCTGGTGCAACTGATCGGCGAGCCGCTTCCGGACGACCTGCCGGCAGGCATGCCGCTCGACGCGCAGAACCTGCTGACGGACGTGCCGGCCGGGTTGCCGTCGGATCTGCTGACGCGTCGTCCGGACGTGATGCAGGCCGAGCAGACGCTGCTGGCCGCGAATGCGAACATCGGCGCAGCACGCGCGGCATTCTTCCCGCGCATCTCGCTGACGGGCGCGTTCGGTACCGGCAGCCCGACGCTGGGCGGCCTGTTCAAGGCCGGCACAGCGGCGTGGTCGTTCGCGCCGCAGATCACGATGCCGATCTTCGAAGGCGGGCAGAACATCGCGAACCTGAACCTCGCGAACGTGCAGAAACGCATCGAGATCGCGAACTACGAGAAGGCGATCCAGTCGGCATTCCGCGAAGTGGCGGACGGTCTTGCCGCACGCGGCACGTACGACCAGCAGATCGCGGCGCTCGAGCGCAACGAGCACGCGCAGCAGCGACGTTTCGACCTGTCGGATCTGCGTTACAAGAACGGTGTCGACAGCTACCTGTCGGTGCTGACCGCGCAGACGGATCTGTACTCGGCACAGCAGACGCTGATCAACGCACGTCTGGCGCGCTGGACGAACCTGGTCACGCTGTACCGCGCATTGGGCGGCGGCTGGATCCAGCGGGCCGGCGAGACGCCGCGCGCGCCGGATGCGCCGGTCGACTACGACAAGGCGGCCGCTCCGGCGCTTGCGTCGTCGGCGGCGACGAACGGGTAAGTGAAAGGCGGGGCAGGAGCGGGCAACTGCTTCTGCCTGCCGAACCGGCGAGATGCAAAAACAAAAACGCCACGGACGAAAGTCCGTGGCGTTTCCTTATTGCTCGGCTGCTCACATCCGAAGCGATGTTGCGCTACGCCTGCTTTGTCCAAAGCGTGCGGCCGAAGAACGTCAGCGTGCGATCCCATGCCATTTGCGACCACACCGGATCGAACTGCGTGCCGGCGATACGGCCGGGGCCGACGGCCGTTTCGTTCGCGAACGCATGATGCGCGAGATAGCGATGGAATTCGAAACCGACCTTCGCGTCGGTCAGCTTCTTCTCGAGCGCATCGACCTGGTCGATCGCGAAGAACGCATCCTGCGTGCCCCAGTGGCCCATCAGCGGCACCTTGAGCTTCGCCGGATCGAGGTAGTCGAGCGGCGGGAAACCGTACCACGTGACGCCCGCGTCCGCATCGGCGAACTGCAGCGACAGCAGCGTGAGTGCGCCGCCCATGCAGTAACCCGTTACGGCGACACGCGACGCAAGCGTCTTCAGATAGGTCACGGCGCCCGGAATGTCCTGCGAGGCCGCGTCGCCGAAATCGAGCCCGGTCATCAGGTGGTGCGCTTCTTCTTCCTCGACCGTCGACTTGCCGCGGTACAGGTCGGGCACGAGCGCGAAGTAGCCGCAGCGCGCGAGGCGATCCGCGACGCCGCGGATCTGGTCGTTCAGCCCCCACCATTCCTGGATGACGACGACCGCGGGCGCGCCTTCGGTTTTTGCCGGCGTGGCGAGATAGCCCTGCAGTTCCTGGCCGTCCGGGCGTCGAAACGTGATCATGGAACCGGATGTTTGAGACATGAAACCGCTCCTTTTCGAAAAATGCGATGAGTGCGGCATCGGGGCCGGCCTGCGGCGCGGCGACGATCGGGCAAGCCGGGCGTCGTGGTTTCCGCTCGCGTTCGTTTCGGCCGGCGCCGACCACGCGGCCATTCTATGCGCAAACACAGGCTGCCTGCGTGAACGGCACGGCGTTCGCAAGACCGCGTGCGATGAGGGGGCGATTCGTTCCCGGAACGGATGGCCGAAAAGCAACACCCCGCCCCGTTTGAACGGGAGCGGGGTGTTGTGCGGTGTGCCGCGCGTGTCGGAATACGCCGGCGCGTGACGGGCGCTTACTGGCCGAAATACACGGAGTCGCGGCCGTCCTGCTTGACCGCGATCGCGCGGCCGGCACGCACACCAGCGGCGGCTTGCGCGCCGTAGCCGGCTTCATCGGCGTTCGTCACGCGGGCCTGTGCGGTCTGCAGCGCGCGCGGGTAATACTGATCGGAGACTTCGGGCTTGTAGCCGGCCTGTTCGAGCTGGACGAGTTCCGCGCGCACCTGGGCGCGCGTCAGTTGGCCCGACGGATTAGACTGTGCGAATGCGCCGTACGAGGCGGACAGGGCGGTTGCGGCGACGACAGCGTAGATGAACGACTTCATGACGACCTCCGGTTTCATTGATTTCGCGCTTCGCTTGTTGCGTTCAGCGGTTGATTGCATCGTAGCGATCGCGTTACCGGTCGGAAATACGCGTTCCAGCGAATAATTATTGCAACTGGGTAAACGATCTGAACGGGCGAGTATTTCGTCTGACGATTGCGGGCTTGTCCGGCGCTTGATCTGGACCAGGGGCGAGGCCGTCAATGGAGCGATGTCGTCGATCGGCAAGTGGCCGGACAACGATGAATAAATCGTATTCCGAAGTGTTCGAGTGGGGCTGACGACATCATCGTTCGTGTCGTATCGCCTGCGTACCGCCGCGTCACTCGGCCAGGACTGCCTGCCGTTTCCGGTATTCGGCAGGTGTGATGCCGACGTGCCGGGTGAAAGACCGCCTGAGCGTATCGACGTTCGCGAAGCCGCATTTCGCGGCGACCTGTTTCGGCGTGTCGTGGCCGTTCTCGAGCAGGTGGCGGGCTGCCGAAATCCGGGTCGTCTCGACCCATGCGGCAGGCGTCATGCCGACTTCCGCGCGGAACAGCCGAGCGAAGTGGCGCGGGCTCATGCCCGCATGCTTCGCCATCTCCGCCACCGAGTGCTCGAGTTCCGGATTGGCCGCGATCCAGCGCTGGACCTCCTGCAGTACCGAACGCCCGGCGGGGCGCGCCTCGCCCTTGCGGCTGAACTGGAGTTGCCCGCCCGGTCGCTTGAAGAACATGACCAGTTGCGCGGCGACGCGCCGCGCGATCTCGCGGCCGAGATCTTCCTCGACCAGCGCGAGCGCGAGATCAAGCCCGGCCGTCACGCCGGCGCCGGTGCGCAGCTTGCCGTCGCGCACGTACAGTGCATCCGCGTCGACGGCGAGCGACGGATAGGCTTCGGCAAGCGCGTCCGCGGCAGCCCAGTGCGTGGTCAGGTGACGCCCTTTCAGCAGGCCGGTGGCCGCGAGAATGAACGCGCCGGTGCAGATCGAGCCGTAGCGCTTGCTCTGCACGGCCGCCGCTCGCAGCCACGCGAGCACGTCGGTGCGCAGTGCGATCCGGCCGGCACTCGGCGCGCCGGCGACCAGCAGCGTGTCGATGCGCTCGGGAATGTCGGGAACGATCCAGTCGGGCAGCAGCTGCGCGCCGGACGAACTGCGGATCGGGCCGGACTCGCCGGCAATGATCCGCAACGTATAGAACGGTTTCCCGCATTCGGCGTTCGCTTGCGCGAAGACGTCGAGCGGTGCGGAGACATCGAGCAGTTGAACGCCCGGAACGGCGAAGATTCCCACGACCTTCGGCATGATCGATTGCGTGTTGTTTCGAACGTGACGGGTAGCAGTATAGAGGGGCCGGCGATGCACGGAGCGCGCGGCGGAGCCTGTTTCCGACGTTCTTCTTGCCGTGCGGGCACCGTGTCCGTCTGTCGCGCAAAATGGCAGGATTTGACGTAATACGTCTATTGGAGACAGCTATCGGGATCCGGAGAATCAAGGGTGTTTTCAATGGAGATCGATCATGACTGAGAACGTTGCAGGCATCACCATTCCCGATAGCCAACTGACGCGCGAGATCACCGAACTCGTTCGCGATACCGCGTCGCCGTTGCTGTTCCATCATTCCAGCCGCGTCTTCTATTTCGCTGCGCTCGCGGGCCAGCGGCGCGGTCTGAAATACGATCCCGAGTTGCTCTACTGCGGCTGCATGTTCCATGACATGGGGCTCACGCACAAACACAGCAGCGCGTGCGAGCGGTTCGAGGTGGACGGCGCCAACGCCGCCCGCGATTTCCTGAAGGGCAAGGGCATCTCGCAGCAGGATATCGATGTGGTATGGACTTCGATCGCACTGCATACCACGCCGGGCATCCCGCAGCACATGCATCCGGTGATCGCGCTCGTGACCGCGGGTGTCGAGATGGATGTGCTGGGCTTGAAATATCCGGAATACAGCGACGTCGAACGCGAGGCCGTCGTCCGTGCGCATCCGCGTACGCCGCACTTCAAGGAAGACATCATCCAGGCGTTCTACGACGGGATCAGGCACAAGCCCGACACGACATTCGGCAACGTTAAGGCCGACGTGCTCGGCGACAAGGATCCGCATTTCCACGCCGGCAACTTCTGCAGCGTGATCCGGTCGTCCGCGTGGGCGGGCTGATTGTTCGCGGTATGGCGTACGACCTCTGCTGCTGAACGGAGATCGTGCGCGGAACACGAATCGCGATTCGCATATATTCAGGAATGCGATCATGTTGGACCAGTCGAACGATCGAAAGCTGATCGGAGCGAACGGCGCGCCGGTCGAAGATAACGTCAACATCCAGACGGTCGGCCCGCGCGGCCCCGCGCCGTCGCAGGACGTCTGGCTGATCGCGAAGTGATTCCGGAGCAGCGCACGCGTGCGAATGATGCCGGTGCGTACGGCGTGTGCTGTGGCGCATGGCATTAGCCGATACACAAGGGCGAAAACCTTCACGGCAATCGGCAGGCGGTTGCGCGTTTTCCGACGTTCACCGGTGTACTTGGTGCGGCCGACTTTGTTGGACAGCACCACGCGTTGGATCTTCGGGGAGAGTCGCAGAACATCCTCCACGACAAGGCGGCAACTGTGTGAAGGCCGGATCGACATATGGCGTGGACATTACGGCGACATGGGTGCGGCTTGGGGTGTCGTCGAAGCAAGCCGGGCGGTACGGCGACACGACATCGCTGCATCACCAGCGGAAAGGTAGCCGTGTATGGGGGCGTGATTCGTTGCGCTGCCGGATTTTCGACCCATACGAGTGTTTCGATGGCGCCCACACCTCACTACATATCCGACAGCCCCGGTGTCGGTGTGTGCTAGACACTGTTCGACTATGTCTGCGAGGGGAGGCCGAATGGCCAATGAGGTCTCGCACTGGGTGTTCATGACCGACGACGAGAAACGTGCGATATGGGAACGCATCCGGCGCGAGGCGCTGCGATGTGTTTCCGTCGTGACGAACGGTGAGTTGCCAGGAACGGCGTTCCGAGTGCCGGGGACCGGGGGCCGCACTTGACGAAATTTCCGTGTCCTTGGCGAACCTCTCGGCCTTGTCAGGAAGAATGGGCGGCGGATTGGGAGCGGATGAAATCAGTAAAGATGTTGTTACGTGACAACCACGTGATATTTCCCCGACTTTATATACTGAACAAGTGCCTTCCATCACCCTGGCGAATCTTTGATTCGCCCCCCAGTAACGCGCCTCCAGGCAGGTGGGTCATGCTTGCCCCCGCCTTTGCGGACACCCTGATCTCCACCACAGCCACACTCTCCATCCACCTTCCGCCAGTTCCTGGCAAAACGCCTATAATGATTGGGCAAATTGCCGGGAGAAGTCATGAGCACCATTGCTTTTCATCCTTCGGGCGTCGCGCATCCGCGTCAGGCCGAATTCACGATTCTCGAACAACTGCTGGCGATCCGAGTCCGATCGGGGGCCGATCTTGCCGAGCTGGCGAGCGCGCGCGTCGACGTCTCGGTGATCGACCGGCTGTCCGAGCGCGGGCTGAAATCGGACGAACTGGCCTTCATCATTCCGCGCCGCACGCTGAGCCATCGTCGCCAGGCGCACGAACGCCTGTCGCCCGAGGAATCCGACAAGGCGATCCGTCTCGCGCGCATCGTCGCGCAGGCGACGGCCACGTTCGGCGACCAGGACAAGGCGATGGCGTGGTTGCGCAACGGGCTCCAGCGCTTCGGCGGCCGCACGTCGCTCGACATGGCGAGCACCGAGCATGGCGCGCGGCTCGTCGAGGAAGCCCTCACGCAGATCGACGAGGGGTATTTCGCTTGACGACGCTGTGGCGGATCAGCAATTTCGCCGACCTGAAAGGCATCGGCGGGTTGCGCGCCGGCGGGCGCTGGCATTTCGCCGGGCAGCCCGTCGTGTATCTTGCCGAGCATCCGGCGCTCGCGCTGCTCGAGACGCTCGTTCATTTCGAGATCGCCACGGTCGCGCAATTGCCGAGCGGGTACCAGTTGCTTCGCATCGAGGTGGCCGATTCGGTCGATATCGCCGAAATCGCGGAGGGCGACGCGCCGGACGACTGGCGATCCAACGTCGACTGGACCCGCAGCGCCGGTACCGAGTGGCTGCACACGCAGCCGAGCGCGCTGCTGCGCGTGCCGAGCGTCGTCGTGCCGCACGCGCACAACTTCCTGCTGAATCCACTGCATCCGGCTGCTTCCGAGGCCCGCATTGCCGAAGTGATGCAATCACCGTACGACACCCGGATTCTGCGGCTGGTCCAGTCGAAGCCGGGTGAATAGGGAGCCGGACGACCCGGAGCCTGCGCCGGACGCGGGATCAGCGCTCGTGTGCGGCGCGATCCGCTGCCGCATCGGGTGGCAGCGTCTGCCGGAGGCGCGTGACCGTTCGCGTACTGACGAGACCGAGCATCGTACTGACGTCGGCATGTGCATGGCCCGCAAGCAACTGGCGGCGCGCAACCGTATTGCGCAGCACGCGCGGGCTGATGTCCGCCGCATGGAAGCCGATCGCGCTCAGCGCGTCGCGCACCACGAGCAGCAGGAACATGTCGTTCATCGCGCCACCGCCGCGCGGCGCGGGAAACAGCAACGCGGATGCCGGCGCGTCTGACGAGCGCGCGCGCCATGCGGCGAGCGGCGCCAGTGAAAATTCGGCGAGCCTGATCCGGCGCGCCGGCCGCGCCCGATCGCGCGGCACGGATAGTGCCGGCGGCCGCGCGTCGAGATCGAGCGCGTCGTGCGTCGTCGCACGTATCTCCGCCGAAGTGATGCCGCTCCCGAGCAGCAGCGCGACGATCGCGCGATTCCGGCAATCGGCCGGTGTGTCGTCCGGTCGAGGTTGCACGTGGTGCTGAAGCGCCGCGTCGGCATCGGGCGGCAGGTAGCACGGCTCGGGCTCGCCGTCCGGCCATGCGAGATCACGCGTCGTCCGGCCGGCCGGATGAATCGTGCGCACGCCGGCCTCGACCAGATGCCGGCCCAGCCGGTCGATCAGCTTCGCGTAGCGCACGCGAGTCGACGTGCCGGGCGCACAGGTGCGCTCGAGTTCCGCCAGGAAGGCCGCGACGTGGTCGGGCCCGAACGTGGCCAGCGACACGCGGTGCGCGATCAGATGACGCAGGAACCGTTCGAACATCGCGACGTGCTGCACGACCGAACGCGGCGCGAACGGCCGGCGGTCGGCACCGGTCGCGGCGGTTTCCTGCCATGCCCGGAAGGCGCCGACGGGGTCGTGGGTCCAGCGATTCGTGTCCATGCACGATTTATAGCCGGAACGCGGAGGCTCCGGCAATCGGTCAGATGGCCAGTCCGACGCAACCGGTGCGTCAGTGCGCGGGACGTGCGTCGACGATGCAGTCGTTGTGCCGGGCCAGGCAAGCGAGCAGCAGCGTGTTGAAGAAACGGAGTGCGTCCGGCACCCAGTTCCATCGTGTCGGGGTCCGCATCCGGATCATCCGTGGCTGACCGACATGAGCCAGGCCCGTCGTGTGAGGAGGCTGGGTGTCGGGCCGGCAATCGCAAACGAACCGGCTGCTCGGCGTGCGATGTCGCTGGCACGCGGCACCGCGCAACGTCACCAGCCGCCACCATCAACCGTCGCGCGAAGGCGAAGAAGCCGCAACCGGTGTCGCGCTTGCTTGTCCACTGAGCCGCGCAAATGCGGCGAACGCCAGTTGCGTCGCGATGGCCGCGAGGGTGCCGGCTGCCATGCCGTTGCCGAGCACGATCTGCACGGGTGAGCCGAAATGGCGATACAGGTTCGGCACCAGGATCGGTGCAAGGCCGACGACGAGTGCGGCCGCGAGCGTGTACTGGTTGGCGCGCGCGTGCAGGTCGACGCCGGCGAGCAGCCGGATCCCCATCACGCCGATCATCGCGAACACGACCAGCGCGGTGCCGCCGACCACCGCGGCCGGAATCGCATACGCGAGCCGCGCGAGCGGCGCGAACAGCGCGATGACGATCAGGATCGCGCCGGCCGCGGCCGTCACGTAGCGCGAGCGCACGCCGGTTGTCTGCACGACGCCGATATTCTCGGCGCTGGTCACGATCAGCGGCGTGCCGAACAGCGCGCCGGCGAGCGACGCCAGCCCATCGCCGCGTATCGTCTTCGGCACGTCGCGCGACAGCGAGATCGGCTTGCCGCACGTTTCGCCGACGGCGACCGTCTGCGCGGTGGCCTCGGCCATCGAGATCGCGGTGAAGATCAGCAGCGGCAGCGCGGCCAGCACGTCGAAGCGCGGCATCCCGAACGGCAGCCATACCGGATGCGTGAACAGCGGGCCGCGCCACACGTCGGCGAGCGCCGGCATCGCATCGAGCGCCCAGCCGAGCGTTGCGCCGGCCATCAGGCCGATCAGCACCGCGAGGCGCCCGAGCGTGCCGCGGAACGCACCCGCGACGATGACCGTGGCGACGATCGTCGCCAGCGCGAGACCGAGCGCGCGCGGCTGCGCGAAGTCGGCCGAACCGGGCTGGCCGACGACGATCGTCGCGTAGATCCGGATCAGGTTGATCGACACGAGCAGCAGCATCGCGCCGACGACGATGCGCGGAAAGAGCCGCAGGCAACGCGTGAAGACGGGCAGCAGCACCCAATAGAACGCGCTGGCGAGCAGCGCCGCGCCGGCGGCGGTCGGCAGGCCCGATTGCGCGGCAATGCCGGCGAACAGCATCGTCGGTGCGCCGCCGGGCACCATCACGAACGGCATGCGCGCGCCGATCGGGCCGGCGCCGAGCGATTGCAGCAGCGTGCCGATCCCGCAGGCGAAGAACGTCGCGCCGATCAGCTGGACCGTCAGGTCCGCCGGCAGCGCGAGCACTTTTGCGATCAGGAACACGGCCGTGATCGGGGACGCGGCCATTGACAGCACGTGCTGCAGCCCGAACAGCGCGAGCTGCCAGGCGGGCAGCCGTGCGTCGACGGGCGTTGGGATCGGATCGTGCGACACGGCAGGCCCCTCGGAAGCGAACGGCGACGAGCGCCGGAAACCGGCGGTGAACGGCAAGGTCAGGCCCGCAGCCAGGGCAGTTGCGCGGCGCTGTAGCGGAACGTCTGGAACACGCTGTTGAGCTGGCCCGGCCCGGTCTTGCGCGCGGCTTCGTCCGGGTATTCGGCGAACCACGGAATCACGTATTCCCAGACGACCTCGCCGGCGGGCGTCACTTCGAACAGGCGGCCTGTCGACGATTCGGTGACGTGCGTGTTGCCGTTCGGCAAGCGCTGCGCGTTGCCCATGAACGGCGTGTAGAACAGGTTCACGACGTCGTCCGTATACGACCACACGACGCGCTGCGTCGCCGGATCGATCTCGACGACGCGCGAGAACACGACGTGCGCGCCGTGGCGGAAATTGCCATTGTCGAACGCGAGGATGTTGCCGTTCGCGAGCGGCACCGGCGCGTGCTGGTGCGACACGACGTCGGGCCTGATCCGCAGGTCGACACGGCCGGTTTCGCGGTTCACGCCGATGATGCCCGACGTCGTGCGCAGGCTCATCAGCACGCGGCCGTTCGCGTCGACCGCGAGGCCGTTGACGAGCGGCCAGTGATAGCGCCCGAAGCCGGCCGCGATCGGGAAATCCTCGGGTCGCAGGTGTTCGCGCGCACGCCATTCCCACACGATCTGCCCGGCCCGGTTCACTTCGCGGATCACGTCCGCATACATCACTTCGTCGTCGCCGTGCGGCGTGCCGCCCGGCACGCGCCGCGCGAACGCGGCGTCGACCGGTTCGCACGCGGCGTACAGCAGGTTGCCGTTCGGCAGCCACTGCGCGTCGTGATGATGCGCGGGGTCCTCGTAACGCCACACGGTTTCGCCTTGCGGCGTGACTTCGTAGAAGTCGCCGCCATGCCACATCGACCACGGCGCATAGCGCGATTCGGAGTGCGGATGATTGCCGTTGTAGCCGAGGTTGCCGTTCGCGAGGATGACCGCATGGCGGCCGGGGCGCACGGGCATCTTCCACTGATGCGCGACTTCACCGTCGATGCCGACGAGATAGACGTTGCCGTCGGCCGTCTGCGGCGCGATGAGCGTATAGCCGCCCGCGGACAGTGCGGGATCGTGGGCGATGAGGCCGACGCCACGGCGGCGCTGGGTAATCTGGTCGACGGTTGTCACTGCGCTCTCCATTCGAATCGGACACGGGGATGCAGCGCAATCTAGACGATCCGGGCGATCAGTAAAATCGGATTATTCTTGACGGCCTGTTCGGAAAAAACTAACGGATCACTCATGCGTTCGATATCGCAGGCATTCCGCTGTTTCGACGAAGTCGCGCGACGCGGCTCGATTCGCAAGGCGGCCGACGCGCTGCACCTGACCGCCGCGGCGGTGCACCAGCAGATCCGCAATCTGGAGGAGCAGGTCGGCGTGCCGCTGTTCGACCGGTTGCCGCGCGGCATGCAGCTGACGCTTGCCGGCGAGATCGTGATCGCGGCCGTGCGGCGCGGTCAGCGCGACTTCGACAACGCGCTCACGCAGGTCGAGGACCTGCGCGCGCTGCGGCGCGGCCACGTGAACCTGGCGGTGCCCGCATCGACCGCGGAAAAGCTCGTGCCCGACGCGATCCTTGCCGCGATGCAGCGCTATCCGGGCGTCACGTACAGCGTGCGCTCGGGAAACGGCGAAAGCATCGTGCGCTGGGTCGGGACGGGCGAGGCCGACATCGGCTATGCGTTGCGCCGGCGCACGTCGGCGGGCGTCGTCGAGGTGCGGGCGTTCGCCCAGCCGCTGGGTGTCGTCACGGCGCCCGGCCATCCGCTCGCGGCGTCAGGCGGAAAGGTGCGGATGCGCGACTGCTTCGCGTATCCGCTGATCCTGATGACACCCGACACGGAACTGCGCGCGATGTTCGACCAGATCGATGCACGACAGCCGCGCAACGTGCGGCCGCTGGTCGAGACGGGTTCGGTGCCGATGGTGCGGCGCCTTGCGGTCGAAGGCGCGGGCGTCGGCTTCCTGATCGCCGAGAACGTCGCGGACGACGTGGCTGCCGGCCGGCTCGCGTGGACGCCGCTTGCCGACGCGGGCGCGCGCTCGTTCAGCTGCATCTACCAACGGGCGGACATGAGCGCGACTGTCGCCATGACGATGTTCCTCGAGTTCTTCTCCGACGCGATCGAAGCGATGGAAGACGGTTTCGCGCGTGACGGCCGAACGGCCGGCAAGCGCCGCCGGGCAGCGCGATAACGACAGCGGCCACGCGAGCGCATCGCACTGCGATGCAGTGCAACACGCGTACCCGTGCGCGTGCGGTCGTGACGTTGTGCGTGCAACGTCCGGCGGCATTACTTCATTCCCTTATTGCGGAAAAAAATTTGTTCATGGGACTATCGAATGCGTTGTCGGCGCACCGAGGGGGTCGCAGGCAGCGTGGTGTCCCTCGCAACGACTGACAAGAACATCGGCAGACAATGAACAGAACAGCGATCTTTCCGTATGCGTCCGCGTTGCTCGCGGCCGCCATGATGACGGCCTGCGGCGGCAACGACATCGAAACCGACACGGGCGCCACGACGACACCCACGGCCGACACGAGTTGTCTCGCAATCGACAACAGCGGCTCGACTGTCGTGGTCGGGTCGAACCAGCCGGGCGACCCGTCACTGCCGGAAGCGTCGTCCGGTTATCGCACCGGGATGAAGCCCGTCTATGCGAAAACGTATCTGGTCGCCACGTCGAACGCCTACGCGAGCGCGGCCGGTTGCGCGGTGCTGAAGAAAGGCGGCACGGCCGCCGACGCGGCGGTCGCCGTGCAGGCCGTGCTCGGGTTGACCGTGCCCGAAGCGACGGGCCTCGGCTCGGGCGGTGTGCTGCTCTACTACGATGCGCGCGGCAAGACGCTGCAGGCGTATGACGGCCGGGAAACCGCGCCGGCCGCCGCGACGGAGAACTACCTGCGCTATGTCGACGATGCGACCGACCACTCCGCGCCGCTGCCGAATGCGCGTGCGAGCGGCCGCTCGATCGGCACGATCGGTGTGCCGAGGCTCATCGAGGCGCTGCAGCAGGATCACGGCCGGCTGCCGTGGCAGAACCTGTTCGGCGATGCGATCACGCTCGCGACCAACGGCTTCCCGATCGGTGGCCGGCTCGCCGACGCGATCGCGGCGAACGCCGCGAACCTGAAGCGCGACCCCGAGGCCGCCGCGTATTTCCTGAACGCCGACGG
The DNA here is from genome assembly GCF_040545135.1 of Burkholderia sp. 572. NCBI lineage: Bacteria > Pseudomonadati > Pseudomonadota > Betaproteobacteria > Burkholderiales > Burkholderiaceae > Burkholderia > Burkholderia sp. 572. The sequence goes on from NZ_JBEPLH010000014.1 coordinate 218,150, forward strand.
TTCGCCGAAGACACTCGGCACCGTGCTGAAGAATCCGGCGTATGCGCGCACGCTGACGCTGATGGCGCAGTCGGGTGCGAACGCGCTGTACACGGGGCAGATCGCACAGGACATCGTCGCGAAGATCGCCACGACGAAGGGCGCTGATGGCTCGACGCTCACGCCGGGCAAGACGACTGTCGCGGATCTGGCCGCCTACCAGGCGAAGCGCCGCGACCCGGTGTGCACGACCTATCGCAGCTACTGGGTGTGCGGGATGCCGCCGCCGTCGTCGGGCGGCATCGCGGTCGCGTCGGCACTCGGCATTCTCGAGAACTATGACCTGAAGTCGCTGAAGCCGACGGCGATCGATCTCGAAGGCGGCAAGCCGACCGTCGCGGGCGTGCACCTGATCACCGAGGCCGAGCGGCTCGCGTATGCCGACCGCGACAAATACGTGGCCGATACGGATTTCGTGCCGCTGCCGGGCGGCACGTGGAATACGCTGCTGAACAAGCCTTACCTGAAATCGCGCGCGGCGCTGATCGACCCGGCCAAGAGCATGGGTACCGCGAAGCCGGGCGATCTCGGTGCGGTACCGCTCGGGGTCGACACGACGTTGATCGAGCACGGCACGAACCAGTTCACGATCGTCGACGGCGACGGCAACGTGCTGAGCGCGACGACCACGGTCGAGTCGAGCATGGGCTCGTTCCACATGACCAACGGCTTCCTGCTGAACAACCAGTTGACCGATTTTTCCGCGAACCCGGTCGACAGTTCGGGCAATCCGGTGGCCAACCGCCTGCAGCCGGGCAAGCGGCCGCGCAGCTCGATGGCGCCGACGATCGTGTTCGGTCAGGCCGCGGACGGTTCGCGCGGTGACTTCGTGATGGCGACCGGTTCGCCGGGCGGCGGCACGATTCCGCAATACGTGGTCAAGACGCTCGTCGGCGCGCTCGACTGGGGTCTCGATGCGCAGCAGTCCGCCGGGCTCGTCGACTTCGGCGCAAGCAACAGCCCGACGACCACGATCGGCGGCGAGCATCCGAACGTCAATACGGCGAACAACGGGGCGAACGATCCGCTGATCACGGGGCTGCTCGCGCTCGGGCACAAGGTGTCGACGTCCGCGCAGGCGAGCGGCGTCAACACGGTGATGCGCGTGACGGTCGGCCAGTCGCCCGCGTTGCAGGGCGGCACCGATCCGCGGCGTGAAGGCGTCGTGCTCGGCAATACGTTCCGGCCATAATCGGGCGGTACGCGTGCGGTTCCGATCTGCCCGTATTGGCCGACGGGCGATCGGGGCCGTGCATCGTGAAGGAGCCGCAATGATGCATGCGCATCTGCTTGAAATGGACGCCATCCTGTCGGCGCCGGGCTTTTTCGATTTCCTCGCCGACCTGGATTGCGACCGCGCGCTGGACAGTCGCGATGCCGAGCCGTTCGATGCGCAGTGGATGGCGTCGTTCGACGAAATCGACGGCGATCCGGGCGCAGCGCTCGACCGGCCGGCCGTGGATGCGCTGAGGGAAAAGGCGTTCAAGCTCGCGTTCGGCGCATCGGGGCATGCCGGCGTGGCGGCGTGCGTGTCCGACGACATCGAGCTGATCGCGAGAAGCCGGTTGTCAGGCCGTACCGACGGCTGGCCGACGAGCGTCCTTTGGAATGCTTATAGAAGCGGCCGGTTTCCCTGCTAGCCGTTTACGGTCGCTTCCGGCCGTTTCGCCTGTCTGGTTCCGATCCGCGGCGATCGGCCTTGTCTCCGTCGCGGAATGCACCGCGCGACACGCCTCTAGACTCTCCCCGTCCGTCGGACTACACCGTCCCGATCCCGTTGCAATCCTCCGATTGTCAAACTGTGTGAATCAATCGTCAGCATTTGCAACCGAAGTAACAGTCCCCGCAAATCAATCGTTTTGCGCGTTCGCGCCGCTACATTAGCTCCACCTGCCGCACGTCGCGGTGAGGCATGCGACAAGCCGCACGAAGGCGGCCCGCAGCAACAACGTCTTTGGGGAGAATGACCATGAACAAGATCCGTACGATTCTGGTGGGTGCTGCACTGACGGCAGTGGCGACTTCGGCTGTGTTCGCACAGACGGCGCAAACCGGCGCCCAGGGTTCCGCGGGTGTCGGCGCGCAGGTTCAGACGCCGCTGCTCGGCGGTGGCGTGGGTGTGCAGGCCGGCGCCGGCGCGAACGCGGCAGGCTCGGGTTCGGGCGCGGGCAACGTCGTCGGCGGTGCGCTGAACGGCGTCGGCAAGACGGTCGGCGACGTGGGCTCGGCGGCCGGCAACGCGGTGGGCGGTGCGACGCATGCGGTCGGTTCGGCAGCGGGCACGGCGAAGGATGCCGCCGCATCGGCCGTCCACTCGACGAAATCTCACGTGAAGCATGTCGCGGGCAAGGCGAAGAGCCACGCGCAAGGCGCGGTGTCGACGGCAGGCGACGTTGCCGGCGGCGCGAAGGCGAAGGCCGGTGAGGCGCTCGAAGGTGCGACGAACGCGGTGCAGGGCGGCGCATCGGTCGGTGTGAAGGGTTCGGCGTCCGCGCAAGGCGGCGCGCTGTAAGCGTCACGCTTCCCGTCAAGGCCCGGCCCGCTTCGATGCGGGCCGGGCTTTTCTATTGGCGCGCTCGGCGCGCCGTTCAACGCATCCTCGATACGGGGATGCGTCGACGTTCGCCACCGATCCGGCGACGCGACACGTATGCGTGCCTTTGCCTGGGGCCGCCGGCACGTGCCCGCAACGGGCGGCGTGCGCGCCCCCTGCCCATTGCCCGCCCGCCATGCTTAAATAGCGGGGCTCCCGGTCGCCGGGCCGCCGGGATCGCGGTGCCGGCCGACACGGGCCAGCATGTCCGATCGACATCGTGACGACAGACGACACCAAAATGCCGTTCCGGCCAGTCCGGCGCGGCCCGATAACATTCCGAGGCCTCACGTCATGACCATCCTGTTCCGTCTTCTCGCGCTCGCCTGCGTGCTCTGGCTGGCCGCCTGCGCAGCGCCGCCTCCGCCGTCCGCCAGCACCGGCGCGTCCGCCGCCGCACCGGATGCCAGCGAACGCCGCGGGCTCGGCACTGCATGGGGCGAGTCGGTGCGATCCGAAACCCGCCAGGTCGATTTCGAACGCGCGGATCCGGCGAAGCCGACGGATCTCGCGTCGGTCTATTACAACGATGCGCTGCCCGGACATCCGCCTGCGTCCCAGGTTCGCCGGTTGCCGACCCGCGTCGCGCTCGCCAACGGCGACATCGCGCTGTCGTTTACGGACGAAAGGGGTGCACCGCTGCGTCTCGCGCGCAGCAATGGCCGCTGGCACATGGCGGGCGTCGAAGGTTCGCGCTACATGATCGTGCTGCGCAACCAGGGGCGCCGTACGTTCGAAGTCGTGTCGACCGTCGACGGGCTCGACGTGCTGTCGGGGCGGCCGGGCAGCTACACGAATGGCGGTTACGTGCTGTATCCGGGCCGCACGCTGACGATCGAGGGCTTCCGCAAGAGCCGCGACGAAGTCGCCGCGTTCCGCTTCGCGGCGGTGCCCGACAGCTACGTCGCGAACTCGAAGTACGGCGATTCGGCGAACGTCGGCGTGATCGGCGTCGCGCTGTTCGCGCAGAAGGAGAATGAAGAGGAAGCACTGCGCCGCAACGCGAATCCGTTCCCCGGCAATGACAACGGCTATGCTCCGCCGCCGGTGCCGCGTGGCGAGTGACGTTGCGTCGTGGATCGGCCGCGCGCGTCGCGGCGAACGATGCACGCGCGGCGATCCTGGGTCGCCGCGGCCCGAGCGGTATGCCGGCGCATGCGACGGACCTCGCGACGATCCTGCGCGATTCTTGCGAGCATGGATCGGCTCGACGGGATCGTCGATTGCGTTGAAGCTCGCGGCGCTGGCGCTGCTGGCCTCGAATGCCGCCGTTGCATTCGCCGAAACGCCGGCGCCAGAATCGGTGCGGCTCGCCAACGGTCACGAGATCGAATGGGCGAGCCCGAGGTTGTTCGAGGTCGATGCGGCCCGCCACACGAAATCGGCACTGATCGTGCCGGCCGCGCTGCGTCGTGCATTGGCAGAGGCATCGAGCGTTGCGTTTCCGTCGGGCCGTTCGAAGCGGATCGACGGCAACGACTATCTGCTGGTCGTCGTCAATCGCTCTTCGAGCAGCCGTCCGACCGGATATTGCGGCGCGGGCGAAGAAGGGGCGCTTTACGTGCTGGAACTGCGCGGCACCCGTGCGGTGCCACGTTTCTCGCTGCCGGTCCAAAGCTGTCTCGATTCCGTTTCTCTCGAAACCGACGGTGGAACTCAATCGCCTTATCTGGCGATCGCGTGGCACGACGATCCGGCCGCCATCGACATCCGGTGGGAATATGTCGCGCATGGCGGTGCGCTGCATCGCGTTTATCGTTTCGTGAACGGCACGTTTGTCGAGGCCGAGGTACCGCGGTAACGCGGTCATCCCGTGGCACGATGGCGATTCGAAATCGCATCGCGTGCTTCCCTCCCTTCCGGATCCACGGAGAGCGTCATGTCGTTACCCGCTTTCAGGTACCATCCCGACCCGCCGGCAACGGGCAGTGTGATCCGCTCGGACGCGCGCTGCGTGTGTTGCGGCGATGCACGTGGTTACGTATACGCCGGCCCGTGCATGCGGTCGACAAGTATGAGAATTGCATCTGCCCATGGTGCATCGCCGACGGTTCGGCGCACGCGCGGCTCGGCGCCGCCTTCACCGACACGTACGGCATCGGCGGCGGCGAATGGGACGAAGTGCCCGACGCGGTCGTCAGCGAAATCGCTTGTCGCACGCCGGGCTTTCAGGGTTGGCAGCAGGAGCGGTGGTGGACGCATTGCGACGATGCCGCGCAGTTTGTCGGCCGTGCGGGTGCGGGAGAACTGCGCGCGCTCGGCCCGCAGGCAGTCGCGTCGATTCGGGAATCGACCGGACTCGACGAGGGCGCGGAGTGGGAGCATTTCCTTGCCGCACTCGACAAGGGCGGTTCACCGACCGCGTATATATTCCGCTGTATCCGTTGCGGCGAACCCGGCGGCTACCAGGATTGCGACTGATGGCCTGGCTCACGGCATCGCGCGGCGATTGCCGGCTTTATCGTCATGAAACAGAGGAATCTTCGTGAAGTTCATCCACGCGGCAGACATACACCTTGACAGCCCGTTGCACGGCCTGAGCGCGTATCCCGACGCGCCGGCCGCGCAGTTGCGCAACGCGTCGCGCGAGGCGCTGCGGCAACTCGTGGATCGTGCGATCGAAGAGGAGGTTGCATTCCTCGTGATCGCCGGCGACCTGTACGACGGCGACTGGAAGGATCACAACACGGGCATCTTCTTTGGCCAGCAGATGGGGCGCCTGCGCAAGGCCGGCATCCGTGCGTTCGTCCTCGGCGGCAACCACGATGCCGAAAGCGAGATGACGAAGAAGCTGACGCTGCCCGACAACGTCATCGTATTCGGCCACCGCAAGGCGGAAACCCACAGGCTGCCTGAATTCGAAGTCGCGCTGCACGGGCAGAGCTTCAAGGACAAGGCCGTCGTCGACAATCTCGCGATCGGCTATCCGGATCCGGTGCCCGGTTACTACAACATCGGCGTGCTGCATACGGCGCTCGAAGGCTATGCGGCGCACGCGAACTATGCGCCGTGCACGCTGGCCGAACTCCATGCGAAAGGCTACGACTACTGGGCGCTCGGCCACGTGCACGAATTCCAGCAATGGTCGGGGCCGTCCACCGTGGTGTTTCCCGGCAACCTGCAGGGGCGCCATATCCGCGAGACGGGCCGCCGCGGCGCGGTGCTCGTGACGGTCGAGCAAGGCCGCACGCAGGTGGAGCGTCTGTATCTCGACGTGCTGCGCTGGGAAGCCGTGTCGGTCGACGCGTCCGATTGCCTGACCGTCGCCGACCTGTCGAGAAAGATCGGCCAGTCGCTGGAAGCGCTGCTGACCGTCGACGGCCATGTGCCGCGCGCGGTGCGCGTGACGGTCGCGGGGCGTACGCCTGCCCACGGCCTCTTTTTCGGCCGCGCGCCGCAGTTGCGCGCGGAGGTGCTGAACCAGATCGGCATCATCGGCAACGAGCGGCTGTGGCTCGAGAAGGTCCGGCTCGCGACGTCCGCGGCCGATCATCAGCCGGGCGAAAGCGAGCAGCTCGAAGCGCTCGAGGACCTGAAGCAGATCCTGGCCGATGCCGCGCGCGATCCGGATTTCCTCGAGTTGCTCGAACGCGACCTGAAGCCGTTCGTCGGCAAGGTGCGCAGCGACGTGAAGGAAGAGGTGCCGTTGTTGGCGATGGCACGCGCGGGCGAGCTCACGGCGCTCGTCGAGCAGGTCGGGCCCGCGTTGCTTGCGCGGCTGGCGAGGGGGGAGTAAGCGATGCGGATCAACCAGCTCGATCTGATCAAGTACGGCAAGTTCACCGACGAGACGCTGCGTTTTCCGTCGGCCGGCGAGGATTTCCATGTGATCGTGGGGCCGAACGAGGCCGGCAAGTCGACGATCCGCACGGCCGTGTCGGAGCTGCTGTTCGGGATGAAGCTGCAGACGCCGCTCGATTTCCTGCACAGCACACCGGAACTGCGGATCGGCGGCGTGCTGGAGAGCGGCACGGGCGAACTCGCGTTCCACCGCGCCCGCGGGCGCAGTCCGCTGCGCACGCCCGCCGACGACAAGTTGCCCGACGATTACCTGGCCGCCGTTCTCGACGGCGCCACGCGCGAATTCTTCGAGCAGATGTTCGGGCTCGATCACGGGCGTCTGGTCGATGGCGGCCGGAGCATTCTCGACGCATCCGACAAGCTCGGCCAGGTGCTGTTCGAATCGGCCGCCGGGGTCGGCAGTCTCGGGCCGGTGCGCGAGGAGCTCGATGCGCGTGCGGTCGAGCTGTGGGCGCCGCGTCGCAGCGGCAGCGCGTTTGCGCTCGCCGAAACGTCGTTCAACGAAGCCGTGACCGAACTGAAGACGGTTCAGGTGCGCACGCGCGACTGGGTCGAACGCAAGGATGCGCGCGAAGCGGTCGAACAGCAGATCGAGCAGGCGCGCGCGGAACAGCGCCGGCTCGAAGCGCTGCGCTCGAAGCTCGAGCGCGTGCGACGGCTGGCGCCGTACCTCAAGGAGCTGACGGTCAAGGACGCGGCGCTCGCGGAACTGGGCGCGGTCGTCGAGTTGCCGCCCACCGCGTATGCGGATCTGTTGAAGGCGCAGGGTGATCTCGCGGCCGAACAGAAGGTGCTCGAGGAACGGCGTGCCGACCTGCTCGCGAAACGGCAGGCGCGCGATGCGATCGACGCCGACACTGACACGCTGGCGCTCGAAGCCGACATCGAAGCGCTCGATCGGCTGCGCGGCGCGTGCATGAATCACGCGCAGGATCTGCTGCTGTTGGGTGCGGACGTCGAGCGGCACCTGTCCGCCGCGTTCGCCGCGGCCGCCCAGCTCGACTGGCCGACGGACGAAGCGTCGCTGCGAGCGTCGCTGCCGACGGCGCTGTCGCTGAAGACCGTGGCCAACCTGTTGCGCGAACACGGCGCGCTGCACCAGGCGCTGGCCGGCGCGCGCGAATCGCTCGACGAACGCACGCGCGAGCTTGCACAGGTGCAGGAACAACAGGCGCGCCTGTCGACCGTCGATGTGCCGGAAACGCTGCGCGCGGCGTTGGCCGATGCGCAGGGCTTTCGCAACAGCGGCCAGCGCGAGCAGGCGCTCGAACAGGAAATCGCTGCTGCGGAACGCACACTGTCCGGCGCACTCGATGCGCTCGGCCGGTGGCGCATGCCGGTCGACACGCTGCGCGCGCTCGACGTGCCGTCGGTGGCACGGCTCGGCGCGCTGCTGAAGGAAGACAGCGAACGCGCGAGCGCGGCCGCTGCCGCACGCGACGCACGGGACGGCGCGCTCGAAGAGCTCGAGCGGCTCGAACTGCAGGAGAAGCACTTCGCGGAGAACCACAAGGTCGTCACGACCGCCGACGTGCTGGCAGCGCGTGCGCGGCGCGACGGCGCATGGGGCGATATCCGCAGCGGCGCGATCGATCTCGGAACGGGCGCGCCCGCGCTCGACGATGCGATTCGCCTTGCGGACGAACTCGTCGACGCGCAGCTGGGTGCGACGCAGGCAGCGGCGACGTTGCAGTCGCTGCGTCAGCAGGTCGAATCCGCGTGTGCGGGCGTGACGCGCAGGCAGGCCGCGCTGGAAGAGCGCGAACGTGAGCTCGCCGCGCATCGCGACGCATGGGCCGCGCTTGCGACGACGGCCGCGGTGCCCGGCATGCCGCTGGCGGCGATGGGCGACTGGCTTGCGAAGCGCGACACGGTGTTCGCCGCGCAGGCCGATCTCGATCGCCAGCGTCGCGAATTCGACACGATTCGCGCCGCGCGGGCCGGTGCCGAAGCCGCGTTGCGCGCTGCGCTGCGTACCGTGTCGCGAGGCGGCGAGTCGGACGGTCTGGCGGCGCTCGTCGCGACCGCCGAGGCCTTCGTACAGTCGGCCGAGAAAGCGCTCGCGCAGCAGGACAGTCTCGAGGAGCGCGCGCGGGAAGCCGAACGCGGATGCGCGACGGCGCAATCGCGCGCCGGCCACGCGCAGGCGGCCTACGACGCGTGGCACGCGCAATGGCGGGACGCGCTGGCCGACGCGAAGCTTTCCACGAGCGCGGCGACGTTGGCCGCGGCGGAAGGTGCGCTCGCGCTTGCCAACGCCGTGACCGCCGAACTGGCCGATGCCGACGCACCGCGCAACCGGATCGCCGTGATCCGCGCGGAACTGGCCGCGCTCGAGGCGGGCGCACGGCGGCTTGCCGCGGCGCTCGCGCCGGAATGGCTGACGAGCGGCGACTGGCCGGACGTCGCGCGCCGGCTGACGATGCGCCTCGCTTCCGCCAGGGAAATTGCGCGTGCGATCGGTCGGGCCGACGAGGCCGTCCGGCAGGCCGACGGCAAGGTCGCGGATGCCGCCGCCGCGGTGGCCGGTGCCGATGCACGCGTCCAGCCGCTGCTGCAACTGGCCGGTGTCGTGTCGATCGATGCCGCGCTGCCGCTGGCCGAACGCTCGGACCGGCAGCGCCAGCTGCGGCAGGCGGTCGATGCCGCGCACGAGGCACTGGTGCGCGACGGCGACGGCCTGTCCCGCTCCGCCGTCGAAGCCGAAGTCGCGGAGCAGGACATCGCCGACGTACCAGCGCACCTCGAAGCGGTGAAGCAATCGCTCGGCGATGTCGGCAAGCGGCTCAACGAGCTTTCACAGCAGCAGGTCGTGGCCGATCAGGCGTTCGGCGCGATCGACGGCCAGGCGAACGCGGCCGTTGCCGAGTCGAAACGGCAGGAAGCGCTGGCGGCGATGGGCGATGCAGCCGAACAGTACCTGGAAGCGGCTACGGCGAGCCGGTTGCTGAAGTGGGCGACGGATCGCTATCGCGACCAGAAGCAGGGGCCAATGCTCAGGCGTGCGGGCGAAATCTTCGCCGGGCTCACGCTGGGCGAATTCGCGCGGCTGACCGTCGATACCGAACGGACGCCGCCCGCCCTGTATGCACGGCGGACGAAGGGCGCGTCGGTCGAGGTCGCCGGGTTGAGCGAAGGCACGCGTGACCAGTTGTTTCTCGCGCTGCGGATCGCGGCGCTGGAACTGCAGCTCGGCAGCCGGACCGCGCTGCCGTTCGTGGCCGACGATCTGTTCATCAACTTCGACGACGCGCGCGCGAAGGCCGGCCTCGATGCGCTGCGCGATCTGTCGACGCGAACCCAGGTGCTGTTCCTGACGCACCACGACCACCTGCTGCCGCTCGTGAGGGACGTATTCGGTGCGCAGGTCAACGTGGTCGAGCTGCAGCGCGCGCCGGTGAGCGCGTGATGCGGGGTGTGCCGGGATGCCGGCGCACGGGCGCGGTCATCGCGTGCAGGTAGTATGTGCGGTTCCGAAATGCGCGCGACCGGTTCTGCCGGTCGCGGGTCTGGCCATACGAGGGGGGAATATGAAAAAGCTGGTAGCCGCCATCGCGTTCGCGGCGGACAAGCATCGCAATCAGCGGCGCAAGGACGAAGAAGCGTCGCCGTACATCAATCATCCGATCGCGCTCGCCGACGTGCTGGCCAACGAGGCCGGCGTCGAGGACGAACGGGTGATCGTCGCGGCCGTGCTGCACGATACGGTCGAGGATACGGAGACGACCGAGCAGGAGCTGCTGCGGCTGTTCGGCAAGGACGTGGCGGACATCGTGATGGAAGTCACCGACGACAAGTCGTTGCCGAAGGAAGAGCGCAAACGCCTGCAGGTCGAGCATGCGGCGACCATCAGCCGGCGTGCGAAGCTCGTGAAGCTGGCCGACAAGATCTGCAACCTGCGCGACATCGCACGGCATCCGCCCGCGGACTGGCCGCTCGAGCGCAAGCAGGCGTACTTCGACTGGGCGAAGTCGGTCGTCGACCCGATGCGCGGCGTGCATCCCGGTCTCGAAGCGATCTTCGACGCCGCCTACGACGCACGGCCGGCGAACTGAGGCGCCCGCATGCGATCGGCCCGATCCGCTGGATCCGCGCGGCAATCGCCGGCCGTGGCGGGTGTCGATGTGGGTGGCGAAAAGAAGCAATGCGATCTCGTGATCCTGCGCGGACCAATGGTCGTTTGCCGCGAGGAACGGATCGCGCCCGAAGCGGTGCCTGCGCTGTGTCTCGCCCATGACGTCGTGGCCGTCGGTGTCGACGCACCGAGCCGGTGGACGGGGAGCGGGCGCCGGGCGGCCGAACAGGCGCTCGCGCGCGAACGGATCTCATGCTTTCCGACGCCGTCGCGGGAGCAGGCGGTCGCGAGCACGTCAGGTTTCTTCGACTGGATGTTCATGGGAGAGCGCGTCTACCGCGCACTCGCGGACGCCTATCCGCTGCTGACCGGCGCGCGCTATGCGGGCGGGCGCGCGAGCTTCGAAACCTATCCTTATGCGATCACCTGCGCAATGCTGGGCAAGACTGTTGCGTCGGCGAAGCAGAAACGCAACCAGCGCCGGCAGTTGCTGGAGCGACTGGGGATCGATGTGTCGATGCTGAAGTCCGTCGATGCGCGAGACGCGACCCTGTGCGCGTTGACCGCGCAATACGTCATCGACGGGAATGCGCACGCGTATGGCGATACGGAGGGCGGATATATCCGCGTGCCGATCGTGAACGAGACGATCGCTCTCGACGCACCGTAGTTGTGTCGCGCGGCCCGGGCGAGGCGCGTAGCAAAAAGGTGAGCTTTTTCGGGAGGGGAGCGGCCGGTGTGCCGGCGAAGGTGTCAGGCTGCGATTGCCGGCCGGCAAGCATCGGAATGGCTGGCGCACACGGCGTTACGTCGGCGCGCTACGCTATTCCGGGCAGCGTTACTCAATCCTCGAGGATGGCTTTCGGCACGCTGGACAGGTCGCAGGCTTGCGCCTGTTCGAAGTAGCCTTCGGCGTCGTCGATCATCACGACTGCGACGTCGATCAGTTCGTCGAGCCGTTGCAGCAGCGATTCGCGCCACTCGATGTCTTCGTCGCGCTCGGGCGTCTTGTCCAGTTGCTCGATGATCGAGTCGGCCGTCTGCAGGAAGGGAATCGCCTGTTGATAATTTTCGATCGAGACCATCGCAGCGTTGCGCGCGCCGACGAGCCGCTCGCGGTGCTCGTCTGCCAGTTCGGATTCGCCGCTGATTCGCGGCAATACATCCGAGATGCGTTGCAGAAGCGGCGGAGCCTGTTCTTCCAGGATGATGGCGCGCTCGCGGAGCGCTGCATATTCGTCGCGAAGGTCGGCGTCGCCGGGTTGAGTCGTGCTGTCCATCGTGGATATGAGTGCGTGGTTCGGTCGCGGCATGATACTCGACAGCACCGGATTCCTTGCCCGTTCCGCGTCCGTATATATAAGGGAAACGAGAGGCATACGTCACACCAATAGAGGTTTGATCGCGTGGCGACGCGCGGCTCGTCGTGAGGCTAGCCCCGGTGCGCGCCAGCGCACGGGGCCTTCTCAAAATATTTTCACAAAGGGCTTGCGCAGATGGGGGCGGGTGCTTAGAATCACGCCTCTTTCGCGCTAACGGAAACGCAGCGCGGGAGAGGGAAGCAAAGCTGGTGGTGTGCTGCAGTGTCGGGCGCGCGGCTGGCCTGGAAGTTGAACCCCGCAGTCGCAACGATGTAGTGTAAAAAGTTGTTG